>QOPZ01000002.1 GCA_003331885.1 Cryomorphaceae bacterium
GATGATGTTACTCCCTTAAATAATACAACTCTTTTTCTATCAACTTCACTTTTAATTTTATTGAAAGATATTTTTTGATTTTTTGATAATTCAATTGATTTATTAATGTCAATATTTGAATGAATAAATCTATCTATTTTTGATTTTGATTTTAATAGTATATTTTTTTTAACTAGTGTATTTAAGATACCATCTGATATTTTAAATTTTTCTTTTAAACTATTTTGTGATAAACTAAAGTTCTTTTTTTGGTCCTTAAAATAACTTATAATTTTCTTGTGATTTTGACTTCTCAACAAAGAAAATGAATTTGAATTTTTAAAGAAAAGATGGTTTAATTCATAAATATTTTCAGTTTTGGGAATGAAGCGATCATAAATCTCTTCTTTAACTTTTAAATAATTTTTTAAAACTAATTCATCAATTAATTTAAGTGATTGTTTTCCAAATAATTTTATTATATCAATAAATGAGATTTCATTAAAACTAGAAATAGATGAAAATAAATTGCTGGCTTCTTCAGATAAATTATCCTCTGTACCTTCATTTATAACTTCGATAATAGATTCACTTTTTATTAGCAATAATTTTGGCAATGCTGTTTCATAAACCTTTCCAATGGGACACATATAATAATTACTTATCCATTCAAAAAGTTTAATTTGATTTTTATTAACACAAGGTTTATCATCAACGATATATTCAATTTCTTTGAGTTCATAATCAAAAGTTTTATTTGAAGATTTACTTATGACAATTGCAGTGTAAAGTTTTTTCTTGCCAAAACTAACAACAACTCTTGATCCAATTGAGATGCTTTTAAACTCATTAGTTGATAATGCATAATCAAAAGTTTTATCAATAGGGAGCGGTAAAACAACTTCAATAGAATTTATTCCAGTCAAGATATAGTGTAAGTTTATTTAAATTAGCATTTTCAATTATAATGTAATTTATGGATTTAATTGTTGCAACTCAAAACGAAAATAAAGTTTTAGAATTTAAAAAGATGTTAGGAGATAAATTTTTAATTAAAAGCTTAAATGATTTAAATTTTAAAGATGAAATTCCAGAAAATGAGAATACAATTAGAAAAAATGCTGTTTACAAGTCAAATTTTATTTATAAAATCTTTAACTGTAATGTTTTTTCTGATGATACAGGGCTGGAAATTGAAGCTCTTAACAATGAGCCAGGTGTGAAATCAGCCAGATATTCAGGAGAAAATAGAGATACAAAAAAAAACATTGAATTAGTTCTAAAAAAAATGGAAGGATTAATAAAAAGAAAAGCTAGGTTCAGAACTGTTATATCCTTGATTTATTATGGTAAAGAATATTGTTTTGAAGGAATTGTAAATGGAAATATAACAGAAACACCTATTGGTGATAATGGATTTGGTTATGATTCAATTTTTAGACCTAATGGATATAAAAAAACATTTGCACAGCTATCAATGAATAAAAAAAACAAAATTAGTCATAGGGCATTAGCAATAAATAAATTAATTGATTTTCTAAAGAAAAATTAATTTAATGTAAGTTTACAGTCTAATGAAATTTAAAATCTTTTACACTTTCTTTTTTATTATTTTTTCTCAGTTAATACTTGGTCAAGAAAAAGTAATTGGTGTTATTGAAAACGATGCAGATTCCAAGCCAATTTCTAATGTTCACGTTATTAATCTAAATTCAGTAATTGGCACAATAAGTAACAATGATGGAGTTTTTGAGATTAATGCTAGTGTTAATGACACATTATTCTTCTCATATTTAGGTTATAAATCAATTAAAGTTAGAGTTACAAATGATTTAATAAAATTTAAAAATTCTAAAATTAAATTAACTGAGCTGGCATATGCTTTAGAGGAGATTATTGTTACACCCTATAAGTTAACAGGGTACCTTGAAATTGATGCTAAAAATGTTCCAATTAGTAAATCATACAGATATAATATTCCTGGATTACCATCTAAAGGATATGAAGCAGGCTCGAGAAATCCAGGTGCTCTTAGTAAAGTTTTTGGTGCAATATTTAATCCAGTTGATTTTTTATATAATCTTTTTGGAAAAAAACCAAAACAACTCAAAAAACTTCAATTAATGAAAGATGACTTTAGGATTAGAGAGTTATTAAGTTCAAAATTTGACAGAGAAACATTAGTTGAACTCTTACAAATTGAAAAGTTTGATATTGATGAAATTTTAAGAAACTGTAGTTATTCTGAGAGTTTTATTATTAATGCAAATGATTTACAAATCTTAGAAGCAATTAGTCAATGTTATGAAGAGTTTAAGTTGCTAAATAGAAAATAAACTATTATAATATTTTAACATTATCTTTGCATTTTTAAAACCATGAAAATAAACTCTATTAATGCTATCTCACCAATTGATGGAAGATATTCTAATCAAACATCTAATCTTCAAGATTATTTCTCTGAAAAAGCATTAATAAAATACAGGCTTAAAATTGAAATTGAGTACTTTATTAAACTGACTGAAATAAAAATAGATGGATTAAAGTCTTGGAGAAAAAGTAATAATAAACTTTTAAGAAAAATCTATACTGATTTTGATGAAAAAAATGCCTTAGAAATCAAAGAAATTGAAAAAACAACAAATCACGATGTTAAAGCTGTTGAATATTTTTTAAAAAATAAATTTAAAAAATTACGTTTTGAAAAATTTTCTGAGTTTGTACACTTTGGATTAACATCACAAGACATTAACAACTCAGCAATTCCTTTATCGATTAAAGATTATGTTAAATCTTATAAATTATTAATTCAAAACCTTTTAAAATTAATTAAACAAAAATCAAAAGAATATAAAAGCATAAGCATGTTGGCAAGAACTCACGGTCAACCAGCTTCTCCAACTAGGTTAGGCAAAGAATTTAAAGTTTTTGAAGTAAGAATAAATGAACAAATTAAACAATTAAAAAATATTCCATTCTCAGCAAAATTTGGGGGAGCGACAGGCAATTTCAATGCTCATAATTTGACGTTTCCAAAGATTAATTGGAAAAAATTTGCTGAAAGTTTTATGAAAGATTTAGGCTTAAAATTATCATTTCCAACAACACAAATTGAACATTATGATAATTTAGCTTCACTTTTTGACAACTTAAAAAGAATAAATACAATTATAATTGATTTTAATCAGGATATGTGGTTATACATATCAATGGATTACTTTAAACAAAAAATTAAAAAAGGAGAAATTGGATCATCTGCTATGCCTCACAAGGTGAATCCCATTGATTTTGAAAATTCAGAGGGCAACTTAGGTCTAGCAAATTCAATTTTTAATCATCTTTCAACAAAACTCCCTATTTCAAGACTTCAAAGAGATTTAACAGATAGCACTGTTTTGAGAAATATTGGAGTTCCAATTGCGCACACTATTATTGGCATAAATTCAACAATTAAAGGAATTAACAAGCTTTTGGTTAATTCAGAAAAAATAAATGAGGACTTAGAAAATAATTGGATTGTAATAGCTGAAGGTATACAAAATATATTGAGAAAAGAAGGTTATCCAAATCCATATGAATTATTAAAAGATTTGACTAGAAATAACAAAAAAATAAATCAGGATACCTTTACAAAATTTATTAATTCTTTAGATATTAGTGAAAAGCTAAAAAAAGATTTGAAGAAAATAACCCCTTACAATTACACAGGAATATGAAAATATCAAAGATTCAACTAGTAATTGGAATAATAATTATTGCCGTCTTTTCTAGATTAATTCCGCATCCTCCAAATTTCACACCAATAACCGCAATTGCATTATTTTCAATAATTAATTTTAAAAATAAATATCTTGCTCTTTCTATTCCAATTATTTGTCTTTTTTTATCAGATTTAATTATTGGATTGTCATTAATTAATCTTTTTGTATACCTCTCTTTTATTGTAATAAGTGGAGTTGGTTATTTTTTTGGAAAAATAAATATTAAATCTGTTTTAACCTCTAGCTTAATTTTCTTCTTTGTTACTAATTTTGGTGTCTGGCTTATTGGATATCCAAATACAATTGAGGGTTTTATTGCATGTTTAGTAGCAGCTTTGCCGTTTTTTGGATGGACTATTGCGGGTGATTTGTTTTATTCCTATTCTGTGAAATTTTCTCTTAATTTTCTAGAGAAAAAATATATTTCTAATCCCTTAAGTTAGGTTTTTCTATAGATTCATTATCTAGATTTAGCTTTATTTTACCATTAGAAATTCTTGAAATATCTTTATCTATCTTTCCAAATTCATCAGAGGACTTATTGTAATGATTAACAACTGTTTTTAAAGTATTTCCTAGCTTTTCATGATACAAATGATAACTAGCTAAATGATTAGAGAGGTTTCTTACATTTTTTATTACTGTGTCTATTTCTTTCTCAAATTTTAAATTATTAAGTGCTTTCATTGTAATTTGCAGCATAGGAAATAAACTCATTGGAGAAACAATCATCACTTTCTTTAGGTAGGCATAACTTACAAGTTCATTAGAGTTAATTTTTAAACTTCCTACCCTACTGTTTAATAAATCTTGATATAATCCATCAGCAGGAATAAACATAAAAGCATAATCAAGTGTTTTTTCTTGAGGTTTTATATATTTAGCAGTTTCGTCAATTCTAGATTTAATGTCTTCCTTAAATTTTTTTTCTAATATTTTAATTTCATTTTCATCACTACTTTCAATCATTCTGTTATAATTATCTAAGGAAAACTTAGCGTCGATTGGTATAATATTTTCATTAACCATTATAATCGCGTCTACAATTTCACCACTTTTAAAAGAGTATTGCATTTTAAAAATTTCAGGAGGCAGAACATTTGAAAGTAAATTTTCAAGTTGAATCTCTCCGAAAATACCCCTTTGTTTTTGATTTCCTAAGATTTTTTCTAAAGATTTCATCTGATTTGCAAAACTTAAAACTTGTTCATTTGTTCCTTTAATTTTAGCCAACTCATTTGTAACATCTTTTATGATTTTATTAGAATCTGCAAATTGTTTTTGCATTGTTGATTTGGAGGAGGTTTGGAAATCAGAAATCTCTTTATTTATTGTTTTTAGTTTTGATTCAATTTCTATCCTACTTTTTTCAGAATTATCACTTATTTCCTTACGAATATTTTGAATTTGATTTGATAAATTATTGGAAAGCTGAATAATAACATCCGAAGCACCCGAATCCTTATTTCCTCTAAATATTAAGAAAATTAATATTCCAATTACTATAAACAGAGATATAATAATTATTAATTCCAAAACTTACTTAGTTAAGTACATTTTTCTTCTGGAATACAATTCATAAAATTCATCATCTTTTAAATCATCAATGAATAATATGCTTTCACCTGTGCTTTTCATTTCTGGACCTAAACTTTTATCAACATTAGGGAATTTACTGAACGAAAAAACAGGTTGTTTGATAGCAAATCCATCTAATTTTGGATTGAATTTGAAATCATCAATCTTATTTTTTCCTAACATAATTTTTGTTGCAAAATTTACATATGGTTGTTTATATGCTTTGGAAATAAAGGGGACCGTTCTTGATGCACGTGGATTTGCCTCAATAATGTAAACAGTATCATCTTTAATAGCGAACTGAATATTTATTAGACCAACTGTATTAAGAGCTAAAGCAATTTTATTAGTATGGTCAATAATTTGTTGCATCACAAAATCACCTAAATTAAATGGTGGAAGAGTGGCATTAGAATCTCCTGAATGAATTCCACATGGCTCGATATGTTCCATTATTCCGATGATTTGAACTTTTTCTCCATCACAAATTGCGTCAGCTTCTGCTTCGATTGCCCCATCTAAATAGTGATCAAGTAAAAGTTTATTATTTGGTATCTTTTGTAATAAATCCACTACATGAGCTTCAAGGTCTTCTTTATTAATTACAATTTTCATCCCTTGACCACCAAGAACATAAGAAGGTCTAACCAGAATTGGGAAATTTAAAGTATCTGCTAGCTTAAGAGCCTGATCTGCTGTCTCAGCTACACCAAACTCAGGATATGGTATATTATTGTTTTTAAGGAGTTCAGAAAATGATCCTCTATCTTCAGCTAAATCTAATGATTCGTATGTTGTTCCAATGATTTTTATTCCATATTTATCTAGTTTTTCAGCCAACTTTAGAGCAGTTTGACCTCCGAGCTGTACTATAACTCCAATAGGTTTTTCATGTTGAATAATGTCATAAATATGTTCCCAAAAAACTGGTTCAAAATATAACTTGTCTGCTACATCAAAATCGGTTGATACGGTTTCAGGGTTACAATTAATCATAATTGTTTCATAACCACATTCAGAAGCTGCTAAAACTCCATGGACACAACAATAATCAAATTCTATTCCCTGACCTATTCTATTTGGACCTGAACCTAATACTACAATTTTTTCACGATTGGTTGATTCACTTTCATTTTGAGTATAAGTTTTACCATTAGGGGTTGTTATTTCTTGCTCGAACGTCGAATAATAATATGGTGTCATGGCCTTAAATTCAGCTGCACAAGTGTCAACAAGCTTATAAACCCTATTTATATTTAAATCTTTTCTTTTTTTATGAACCTGACTTTCAAGACATTTTAACATGTGAGCAATTTGTCTGTCGGCAAAACCTTTTTGTTTTGCTTCTAGAAGCAACTCTTTTGTAATATTTTTAATATTATACTTATTTATTTCATTTTCTAGGTTAGATAATTCTTCATATTGTTTTAAGAACCACATGTCAATTTTTGTTATTTCATGAATTCTTTCAATAGATATTCCAATCTTTAAGGCATCATATATAACAAAAACTCTATCCCAACTAGCATACTTTAACTTATTAATAATAGTTTGGTAGTCAGTATATCCTTTTCCATCCGCTCCTAATCCATTTCTTTTAATTTCGAGAGACTGAGTTGCTTTATGTAAAGCTTCTTGAAAAGATCTTCCAATTGCCATTACTTCACCAACTGCTTTCATCTGCAAGCCTAGAGTTCTTTCAGAACCTTCAAACTTGTCAAAATTCCATCTTGGAATTTTAACTATTACATAATCTAATGTCGGTTCAAACAAAGCAGAAGTTGATTTTGTGATTTGATTATCTAACTCATCTAAAGAATACCCTATGGCAAGTTTACTAGCAATTTTGGCTATTGGATATCCAGTAGCCTTTGAAGCTAATGCCGAGGATCTTGAAACCCGAGGATTTATCTCAATTGCAATTATATCCTCGTTGTCATCAGGGCTAACAGCGAATTGGACATTACATCCTCCAGCAAAATCGCCAATACTTCTCATCATCTTTATTGCCATATCTCGCATTTTTTGATATGTTGTGTCAGAAAGAGTCATTGCTGGAGCGACAGTTATAGAATCTCCAGTATGAATACCCATAGGATCCATATTTTCAATTGTACAAATAATTACAACATTATCATTTTTATCTCTTAAAAGTTCTAATTCATATTCTTTCCAGCCAATAAGAGCTTTATCGATCATTACCTCATGAATTGGAGAAGCTTC
The DNA here is from genome assembly GCA_003331885.1 of Cryomorphaceae bacterium. Taxonomy (GTDB): domain Bacteria; phylum Bacteroidota; class Bacteroidia; order Flavobacteriales; family Flavobacteriaceae; genus Eutrophosalina. The sequence goes on from QOPZ01000002.1 coordinate 7,542, forward strand.
TAATCCTCTTTTCAGAAGTGTATCAAATTTTTCTTTTTTATATACAATTGATGCACCGGTACCTCCTAATGTAAAAGAAGGCCTAACACATAAAGGAAAACCAAATTCTTGTGCAATTTCTTTTCCTTTAAGAAAAGATGTTGCAGTTTCAGATGGTGCATAAGGAATATTAATTTTTTCTAATAATAATCTAAATTTTTCTCTATCCTCTGTTATTTGAATTGCATCAATATCAACTCCAATAATTTCAACATTAAATTCTTCCCATATACCTTTTTCACCAGCTTCAATACATAAATTTAAAGCTGTCTGACCACCCATTGTTGGTAAAACAGCATCAATTTTATGTTTCTTAAGAATTTTTTTAATTGATTTAGTGTTAAGCGGTAATAAATAAATGTGATCAGCCATAACGGGGTCAGTCATAATAGTGGCTGGATTTGAATTTATCAGAACTGTTTCAATACCGTCTTCTTTAAGGGATCTGAGAGCCTGAGAACCAGAATAATCAAACTCACATGCCTGACCAATAATAATTGGGCCTGAACCAATTATTAGAATACTATTTAAATCTTTTTTTAGGGGCATTTATTAATTTGCCAATATATCAAAAAAAAGGTGTTACTAAAATAGCAACACCTCTTTTTTTATTAAAATTTATTAACTCATTTCTTGTGATTAGGTTCACTTGAAACACTTAATTTTTTTCTTCCTTTTTTTCTTCTTGAAGCTAAAACTTTTCTACCTTCGACAGTAGACATCCTTTCTCTAAATCCGTGTTTATTTTTTCTTTTTCTATTTGATGGTTGAAATGTTCTTTTCATCAAGAAGATTTTTTAAATTCGGCCAAATATACAATAAAAAAAATTTAATAATTATATAAAATTCTTTTTTTAATTTTACCAAAAAAAATATGTTTAATAAACTCTTTAAACTAGTTATTTCAATATTGATATTTGGTTTTTCAATTTACCAGTTTAGTGTTGATAATATTGGAAATGGAATTGCACTAATTTTTCTTTCTCTTACTTTCTTGCTCTTGTATTTCAAAAATGAGATTTTAATCATTGCTTTTTTAAGAATGAGAAAACAGGATCTTGATGGAACTGAAAAATGGTTATTAAGAATTAAAAATCCAGAATCTTCATTAATAAAAAAACAAGTTGGATATTACAATTATTTATTTGGAATAGTTTATTCCCAAAAAAATCTAACTACCGCTGAAAAATACTTTAAAAAAGCAATTTCATTTGGATTAAACATGAATCAAGATCTAGCAATGGCTAAATTAAGTCTTGCTGGTATTTTAATGCAAAAAAGAAGAAAAAGAGAGGCTGTAATATTACTTAATGAAGCAAAGAAGCTAGACAAACATGGTCTTCTAACTCAACAAATAAAGTTGATGCAAACACAAATGAAAAGAATTTAATTATTAGATATTATTATTGGTAAGTTTTTATTTAACCAAGATGCTTTCCTAAGGATCATAGCATGTGTACCGCCTGAAACAAATATCGCCTTTTTAATGTATATAGAAGGAAAAACTAGATCGATATTGCCATGTATGTGTATTATATCTTTTAATGGATTTTTTTGATCCCAATTTACTATTTGATGAATTGACCATTTTAAATAATTTTCGTCTCTAACTGAAAGATACTTTCTATATAACTCTATTCTATTTCTAACAATTGGACCGAATACAAATAATGCTAATGATTCAAAATCATTAATCCAATTAACATTAAAAAATTTATAAGCCTTGGTTTTCTTTCCTATTTGCATCATTAGAGGAAGTTCTTTGTTTGACTTTACGCTCGATATAATAATTACCTTACTACATTTTATAATTTTTGAAATTTCTTGAACTAAAATTCCTCCAAATGATACTCCTATTAGAACTATATTATTTCCTTTAATTTTTTTAGAAAATTTTAAAGCATAATCTTTAATAGATTCATTCTTTAGAGGCATTTCCCATTCCAAATAATGAATTACAAAATTTTTTGGCAGACTTATAAAATCAAATATTTTTGGATTTGCTGCCATTCCTGGCATCAAGAAAACATCATAAGTATTTTGGTTATTCATAATATAAAAACTTATTCAAACTGAATTTTGTATATTTGCATCTCACAATTTAAAAATTAACGAGCTATATGTCAACTTTGAATATAAATGATAATAATTTTTTAAGACAATTTGAAGTAAATATAGACGGTCAGTTAGCTAAGGTTGAATATGCTTTACAAGAAAGAAAAATTTTCCTTACTAAAATAATTTTACCAGAAAATTCCACTGATGAATTTAAAGAAGCTTTTCTTATTGAAATTTTTGAAATTATAAAGGACAGAAAATTAAGAATGATGCCAACATCATCTGAAATTAAAACTTTTCTTAAAAGTAAAAGAGAATATATGGAACTTCTTCCAATTGGAGTTAGACTTTAAGTTTTAAATTAAAGGAATCACATTTACCATTTCGTTATTTGAAATATCAATCAACTTGCAGTTAACTACTTTATCTATCAAATTTTTTGACCATAATGCTTTAACTCGAACATAATTATCTGTATATCCAAAAATATATCCATCATTATTTTTTGACTCAAAAAGAACTGGTCTAATAATTTTTAGATTTTTTTTGTAAAAAATGTTTTTTTTCTTAGATGAAAGAACTCTAAGGGATTTACTTCTTTGTGATTTAATTGTTTTTGAAACTTTATTAGTGAGTTTGATAGATTCAGTATTGTCTCTTTCAGAGTATGAAAAAACATGCAGATATGATATATCAAGATCGCTCAAAAAATTAAAAGTTTGCATAAAATCTTCATCACTTTCACCTGGAAAACCAACTATAACATCAACTCCAATACAACAGTCAGGCATTAATTCTTTAATTTTTTTTATTCTAGATGAATATAAACTAGTCATATACCTTCTTTTCATCAAGTTTAAAATCTTATCAGATCCACTTTGTAAAGGAATGTGAAAATGATTAACAAACATGTTGCTCTTAGATACAAAACTAATTATATCATCAGTGAGTAAATTTGGTTCAATTGAGGATATCCTAACTCTATCTAACATTTTAACTTTATTAAATTCTTTAATGAGTTTAAAAAAATTTGTTTCTCTTTCATTAGAATTTGGATCATAAATTCCATAGTCACCGATATTAACACCAGTTAACACAATTTCTTTAATTCCATTACAAACAAGATATTCAGCATTTGAAATTAAATCTTCAATCTTTCCACTTCTAGATTTTCCTCTTGCAAGGGGAATAGTACAATATGTGCATTTATAATCACAACCATCTTGAACTTTTAAAAAAGATCTTGTTCTATCTCCAATTGAAAATGAGTTTTTAAAAAAATTAACAGAATTAATCTCACAAGAATGAACTTTAGTACTATCATTTTTACTGAAATCTAAATAATTTGATATTTCAAACTTTTTATCAGCTCCAACAACTAAATCAACGCCTTTAATATTAGATATTTTATTTGGTTTCAATTGAGCATAACAACCAATAGCAATTACAGATGATTTTGGATTTTTTCTTTTTACTTTGTTTACTAAATATTTAAATTCTTTATCGGCATTTTGAGTAACAGAACAGGTATTGATTACATAAATATCTGATGATTCGTCAAATGAAACTTTTCGATGACCTTTTTTAGTAAATTCTCTTGAAATTGCTGATGTTTCTGAGTAATTTAGTTTACAACCTAAAGTTTTGAATGCAACTTTCAATTTATTTTTTTTGCAAATATAATTTTATATTGTGAATGTGATGATCAAAAAAAACATAATGCTATTAATAATTCTAATTATATTTTCTTGTAGTAATAATAATAATGAATTAGGTTCAGTTTTTAGATATAATGAGTATTCTAATATAAGCTCGTTAGACCCTGCATTCTCATCTACTCTCAGAAATATATGGCCATGTAATCAGATTTTTAATGGACTAGTTAAAATGGATGAAAACCTTAATATAATTCCTGACTTAGCAAAAAAATGGACTATCAGCGATGATCAAAAAACATATAATTTTACAATAAAGAAAGATATATTTTTTCATGAATCAGATTTATTTGGAACAGATAAATCTAGATCTGTAAATGCTTATGATTTTGAATTTAGCTTTAACAGACTTATTGATAAAAATTTAGCATCCCCAGGATCATGGGTTATGAATAATGTTAAAAGCTTTAAAGCATTAAATGATTCTATATTTCAAATTCAACTTAATGAGAAATTTAATTCTTTTATTGAAATTTTATCAATGAAGTATTGTTCAGTTGTTCCAAAAGAGGTTGTTAATAATCTTGGAAATTCTTTCTCAAAAAATCCAATAGGAACTGGCCCCTTTAAGTTTAAAAGATGGGATGAAAATATTAAAATGGTTCTGGTAAAAAATGATAATTATTATGAAAAAGATAGCATTGGTAATCCTCTTCCTTATTTAGATGCTATATCCATTAAATTTATTCCTGATAAGAAAAGTGAATTTATGGAATTTTTGTCTGGAAATTTTGATTTTATAAGCTCACCTGAGAATACAATAATTGATCAAATATTTGATATAAATGGAAGTTTAAATAATAATTTAAAAAATAAATACTTGCTATCAAAAAGCCCTTACTTAAATACTGAATATATTGGTTTTAACACAAAAAATAGTTTAGAAAAGGACATTCTACTAAGAAAAGCAATAAATCTTGCTATTGATAGAAAAAAGATGATGAAGTATTTAAGAAAAAACATTGGATATCCTGCAACAAGCGGAATAGTGCCAAATGGTTTAAATTATGGATTTGAAGGAGTTAGATATATTAAAAATATTAACAAAGCGAAAACACTAATAAGTGAATTTAAAAAATTAAATGGCATAGATTATTTAAGCTTAGATGTTACAACTGATGCTCAGTATCTTGATGTTCTTGAGTTTATTCAATCAGAGTTGAAAAATATTGATATTGATTTAAATATTAATATAACACCACCTTCAATTTTAAGACAAGGAAAGGCGACTGGAAAATTTAGCATGTTTAGAGCAAGTTGGATCGCTGATTATGGAAATCCTGAAAACTACTTTTCATTATTTTATTCTAAAAACCATACACCAAATGGACCTAATTATACATTTTTTTCTGATGAAAAATATGATAAACTCTATGAAAAAATATTAGTTGAAAAGAATAAGGATAAATTATTATTAATTTATAGACAACTAGAAGAAATAATTTTAACTTATTCTCCCATTATACCATTATACTACGATATGAGTGTAAGATTAAAACAAAAAAATATAGTTGGACTAAAAAACAATGCATTGAACATGCTAGATCTTAAGCAAGTATATAAAAAGTAGAAAATTTATATTATTTTTCGTCAGATGCCTTTTCAGCAGCAGGTGCCTCTTCAACAACAGGTGCCTCTTCAACAACAGGTGCTTCTTCAGCAGGTGCCTCTTCAACAACAGGTGCTTCTTCAGCAGCAGGTGCCTCTTCAACAGCAGGTTTATCATTTTTCTTTAATGATACACTAGCATATCTACTTTTAAACTTATCTATTCTTCCTGCAGTATCAACAAGTTTTGTTTTTCCTGTGTAATATGGATGTGAAGTTCTAGAAATCTCTAGCTTAACAAGAGGATAGTCAACACCATCAACATTTATAGAATCTTTTGTATCTACAGCAGACTTAGTAATGAAAACATCATTATTAGACATATCTTTGAATGCCACTAGTCTATAGTTTTCTGGATGTATACCTTTTTTCATTAGTTAAATAATGGGCACAAATTTAGTTTTTTTTTATTATTATGCAATGAATATTTAGAATAGATAAATTCTAACTAAATTTACAAATAAAAATGAAAAATATATCTGCTAGAAATCAAATAATAAATTTTGGTCTAATTACTTCTTTTTTTGGAGTTTCTTTTTCTTTAATGCAGTTTTTTTTAGGAACTCATTATGAGAATGACCCAATTTCATTAGTTATTAGTTTTATTATCCTTTTTTCAGGGATTGCTGCCTGTATTTTAAATTTCAAAAAGAAAAATAATGGCATAATTAAATTAAATACAATTTTAAAATTAGGAACTGGTCTTTCAAGTGTATATGTTGTTGTATCAATAATTTATTTTTTATTACTAATTAATATTTTTGAGCCTACATATTGGGATACAGTTTGGCAAATGTCTTATGAGATAGCTATTGCTGAAAATCCTGAACAAATGACAAATCCTCAAACAAATAGTTTTTGGACCTTTGAAGAGTTCAAAAGTTATATTGAATGGACAGAAAATATAGTTTATCCATTTATTATTGGAGTAAATTTATTTATTGGATTTATGTTTAGCCTGGTAATAGGTGTTTTTGTTCAAAAATCTGAATAGTTAATATGGATTTATCTATAGTTATTCCCCTTTACAACGAAAGTGAATCAATTGTTGAACTAAATTCATCAATTAATAATGTTTTATCAAATTCAAAAATAAATTATGAGATAATTTATATTGATGATGGCAGTAAGGACAACTCTTGGGATAAAATATTGGAAATTTCAACTAATAATTCAAAAATACAAGGTTATAAATTTTTAAAAAACTATGGAAAATCAATGGCACTTTCTGCAGGATTTTCTAGTGCCAAAGGAAATATTGTTATAACAATGGATGCAGATCTTCAAGATGATCCAAATGAAATAATTCCTTTATATAATTTAATTTATGAAAATGATTTTGATCTCGTTTCTGGATGGAAAAAAAAGAGATATGACTCAATTATTTTTAAAAATATACCATCAAAATTATTTAACTGGGCTGCCAGAAATGCATCTGGGATTAAGCTGAATGATTTTAATTGTGGAATTAAATCCTACAAAAAATCTGTAATAAAAGAAATTGAATTAACCGATGGTATGCATAGGTATATACCGGTTCTTGCAAAAAGCTGTGGCTTTAATAAAATTTCGGAGAAAATAGTTAAGCATCATCCAAGAAAACATGGAAAAACAAAATATGGAGCTGACAGATTCATCAAAGGATTTTTAGATTTATTAACGCTTTCTTTTGTACAAAGATTTGGTAAAAGACCAATGCATTTTTTTGGCTTATTCGGAACAATAATATTGTTAATTGGCTTTATTTTTTCAATTTATTTAGGCATTGATAAATTATTTATTAATGAATCTGGAAGATTAATAACTGAAAGACCTGAGTTTTTTATTTCATTAGCAACAATGGTTATTGGTCTACAATTCTTTTTAGCTGGATTTTTAGGAGAACTTATTTTAAGAACAAGAAAAAGAAAAGATAAGTATACAATTATAGATAGAAGTTAAAAAAACTTTATGAGTATTATTTTAAAGAATTATGAATTATGGACCTCAAGTGTTTTTGATAAAAAAACGATTTCAAATGTAATTGATTTAAAAGAAAAAAATCCAGTAGATTTCGAAGATTCATTTTATAAGGAATTAGAATTTGGCACTGGTGGTATGAGAGGAATTATGGGTGAGGGTCCAAATAGAGTTAATAAATACACTTTTGGAAAAACAACACAAGGAATTTGTAATTTCTTAAAAAAAGAATCAAATGAAAAAAATATATCTGTTGTTATTGGATATGATTGTAGAAATAATGGTAAAGAACTTCAACAAACAGTAAGTAATATATTTTCATCTAATGGAATTAAAATTTATACATTTGATTCAATTCAACCCACCCCTTTAATTTCGTTTGCTGTCAGAGAATTAAATTGTAATTGTGGTATTGTTTTGACTGCATCTCATAACCCTCCTGAATATAACGGATATAAAGTTTATTGGAAAGATGGAGGTCAAATTGTCCCTCCAATTGATAAAAAATTAATCTCAGAAATTAATAAAATCAAATATTCAGAAATTCAATTTGAAAAAGAAGAGTCCTTGATCGAGATTCTAGATAAAGGAGTTGAAAAAAATTATTTAAAAAAATCTCTTTTATATAATAATTCCATTATTTCAAATTCAAATCCAAAAAAACTAAATATCGTTTTTACTTCCTTGCATGGTACATCCTACAAATTACTACCAAAACTTTTAAAAAAATCTGGTTTTTCTAATATAAAATATGTTAAAGAACAAATGATTCCTGATGGAAACTTCTCAAATGTAAACTCATCAAATCCCGAAGATGAAAGTTCTTTAAAAGAAGCAATTGAAATTGCAAAAAACAATAATTCTGACCTAGTTTTAGGTACAGACCCTGATGCTGATAGATTTGGAATTGCAGTAAAAAATTATAATGGGAAATTTGTACATATTAATGGTAATCAAACAATGGTAGTTTTAACAGATTATTTATTGTCAAAACTTAGTAAAGAAAAAGCTAAATCATTTATAGCAAGCACAGTGGTTTCAACTCCAATGATGAGTAAAATTGCTAAAAAAAATTCTATTAAAATAATGCTATCATTAACAGGCTTCAAATGGATTGGAAAAATGATTAATGATTATCCTGAATTAGAGTATATATGTGGAGGAGAAGAAAGTTTTGGGTTTTTAGCAGGAAATCATGTTAGAGATAAAGATGCAATAACATCAGCTTTAATTTTATCAGAATTGTGCAACGAATTAAAAAATAAAAATTCTTCATTTTATGATAGATTAATTGAGTGTTATATTAATTATGGATTTTTTAAGGAAAAACTAATAACTGAAATAGCAAAAGGAAAAAAAGGAGCAAAAGAAATAGATGATAAAATAAATTCATTTAGAAAAAATCCTCCAAAGCTACTAGATAATAGTTCAGTTGTAAAAATATATGATTATAAAAAGTCATTATTAACCAAAACAAAGAACAATAATTTAAGTCAAATTAAATTACCAAAATCTAATCTTTTAATTTTTGAATCATCCGATGGAACAAGAGTTGCAGTAAGACCAAGTGGAACTGAACCTAAAATAAAATATTACTTTAGTGTAAATACTAAATTAAATTCTAAGGTAGACTTTACTTTTAAAAATGATTTTTTAAATAAAAAAATTAACTCATTAATCAAACAATTTATTTAAATGTATTTTAAACGCGTACTAAAAATTGTCTTTACTTTCAAAAAGTATTTTATGTTAAATATTTTGTTTAGCGTATTATATGCTTTTTTTAGTGCTGTTGCTTTTCTCTCTCTAATGCCAATGTTAGAGGTTTTATTTAATGGAATAAATAAAATAAATGAAAAACCAACTCTAGAATTATCTTCAAACCTTGGAGACTTTATTGAAAATTGGCTTAATTATCAAGTGAGTAGTTTTGCAGCTGATGATAATCAAAAGGCTATATTATTTGTTGTTGGTATTGTGGTTATTTTATTTTTCTTAAAAAATATTTCAAACTATTTTGCTTTATTTTTTTCAACCCTAATAAGAAACGGAGTTATTATGAACTTGAAAAAAAGTATTTACAATAAAATAATTATACTGCCATTAAAATATTTTTCAAAAAATAAAAAAGGGGATCTCATTTCTAGAATGACATCTGATGTGAGTGAAGTACAAAATTCTTTTCTTTCAATAATTGAAATTTTTATTCGTGATCCATTAACCATATTTTTTACACTTGGAGCAATGTTTATTATAAGCTTTAAGCTTACAATTTTTGTGATATTATTTATTCCATTATCTGGATTTATAATTTCTTTTATTGGAAAATCATTAAAAAGAAAATCTTTATTGGTTCAAAAGGAACAAGCTGAACTTACCTCAATAACTGAGGAAACAATCAATGGTATTAAAATAATTAAGAGTTTTTTAGCAGAAAGTTTTTTTAAATCAAAATTTGATCATACTAATATTAGATTTTTAAACTTTTCTAATAAATTAATAAATAGACAAAATATTGCCGCTCCTCTAAGTGAGTTTTTAGGAATTCTTGTAATTGGAGTTTTGCTTTGGTATGGTGGAAAGCTAGTTCTTATTGAAATGGAATTAAAACCAGCAGCATTTATAACATACATGGGCTTAGCTTATGGGGTTTTAACCCCAGCAAAATCAATTAGTAAGGCTTTTTATTCTCTAAAAAAAGGAAATGCAGCGGCTGAAAGAGTTTTTGAAATAATTGATATGACAAGTGAATATTATAATGATTTAAATAAAAATAAATTAAAATCATTTAATGAATGTATTGAATTTAAAAATGTAAGTTTTAAATACGACAAATCTAGTGTCTTAAAAAATATCTCATTAAAAATAAATAAAGGAGAAATGATTGCAATAGTAGGTGCGTCTGGAAGCGGAAAATCCACATTAGTAAATTTAATTCCAAGATTTTATGATCAAATTTCGGGTAAGATAACTATCGATGGAATTGATATTAGTAATTTATCAAGATTAAATATAAGGTCGTTAATTGGAATTGTAAGCCAAGAGTCAATTCTCTTTAATTCTTCTATCAAAGAAAATATTGTATTAGGTAATAGTGACTCCGGATCTAACGATAAACTTCTAAACTCATTAAGTATTGCAAATGCAAATGAATTCATAAATGAATTTCAAGAAAATATTAATTATAATGTTGGGGATAATGGATCAAATTTGTCTGGCGGACAAAAACAAAGAATAGCTATTGCCAGAGCAGTTTATTCAAGTTCTCCAATTTTGATTCTAGATGAGGCAACTTCATCACTTGACTCAAAATCTGAAAAACTAGTTCAAAACGCGATTGATAAGTTAATGATTAATAAAACTTCAATTGTAATTGCACATAGGTTATCAACTATACAAAATGCAGATAAAATTATTGTTCTTGATAAAGGAGAAATTATAGAAGAAGGTTCACATAATGAATTGATAAAAAACAATAGTATTTATAGAAAATTAATATCCCTTCAATCTTTTAGCTAAAAATTTGTTGATAAATTCTTTAAAAGGTTAAAAAACATTAATAATTATCTTCAAAAAACTTGATTTTTTTAACATAAATTTGATGCTAACAAATGGTATCCTTTTTTAAATCAAAAAGTAATGAAATTTATGCTGTAAATGCAAATACAAAACTCAATGATAATGAATTAGAAAAACTTGTTTGGTTATTTTCAAATGCAGAATATTTAAATTCAAAAAAAATTCAAAAAAAATATATTGGACCAAGAAAGACTATGGTTACACCATGGTCAACAAATGCAGTAGAAATTACTCAAAACATGGGTTTTTCAAATATCATAAGAATTGAAAAATTTAAGCCATTTAAAGAAGGTTTTAGTTTTGATAAAATGACAAATGAGTTATATAATGAATTAGATCAAAGCCTTTTTAATATTGATATAAAACCTGAAACAGTAAAAGAAATAATAAACATTGAAGATTATAACCAAAAAGAAGGTCTTGCTCTAAGCAATGAGGAAGTAAAATATTTAGAAAATTTATCTAAAAAAATAAATAGAAACTTAACAGACTCTGAGGTTTTCGGTTTTTCACAAGTCAATTCAGAACATTGTAGACATAAAATATTTAATGGAAAATTTATTATAAATAATCAAGAAATGTCTGAGTCACTTTTTGACTTAATTAAGAAGACTACAAAATTAAACCCAAATAATGTCGTTTCTGCATATAAGGATAATGTTGCTTTTATTAATGGACCTTTAATTCAACAATTTGCTCCTGAGTTTGGAAATAAACCATCTATTTATCGAGAATCAAAATTTAAATCAATAATATCATTAAAAGCTGAAACACATAATTTTCCAACCACAGTTGAACCTTTTAGTGGTGCTGCAACTGGTTCCGGAGGTGAGATTAGAGATAGATTAGCAGGAGGACAAGGATCTTTACCTTTAGCTGGGACAGCAGTCTACATGACTCCATATCCTAGGTTTGATGATTTGATAATTGGATTCAAAGATAGAGATTGGTTGTATCAGAAACCTAAGGAAATTTTAATTAAGGCTTCTAATGGTGCTTCAGATTTTGGAAACAAATTTGGTCAACCATTAATTTCTGGCTCATTATTAACATTTGAACATCAAGAAAAAGATAAATCTTTAGGCTTTGACAAAGTTATTATGCTTGCAGGAGGCATTGGTTTTGCTAAGCTTGTTCACTCTAAAAAAGAGAAAATTAAAGAAGGAGATTTAATTATTGTATTAGGTGGTGATAATTATAGAATTGGAATGGGAGGTGCTGCTGTATCTTCAACTGAAACTGGTAAATATAGCTCTGGAATTGAGCTGAACGCCGTTCAAAGATCAAATCCTGAAATGCAAAAAAGAGTATCAAATGCAATAAGAGCTGTTGTAGAGTCTGAAAACAACTTTATAAAATCAATACATGATCATGGAGCTGGTGGACATTTAAATTGTATTTCAGAATTAGTTGAAGACACAGGTGGTATTTTAAATGTAGATGATTTACCTGTAGGAGACAAAACTTTATCTGCCAAAGAAATAATTGGAAATGAGTCTCAAGAAAGAATGGGGCTTGTTATTCATCCCAAGGACTTGAATAAGTTAAAAGAAATTTGCGAAAGAGAAAATGCTCCAATCTATGTTGTAGGAAAAGTAAAAGAAAATAAAAGATTTTTAGTTAAATCAAAAAAAGAAAATGAAAATATAATTGATCTTAACCTGTCTGATTTTTTTGGAAATTCTCCAAAAACAATTCTAAAAGATATTAAACAAAAAGTTAATTATACAGATCTTGTTTATAAAGAAAGTTTAATTGAAGAATATCTTGAGAAAGTTTTAAACCTTGAATCAGTTGCTTGTAAAGATTGGTTAACAAATAAAGTAGACAGATGTGTGACAGGAAAAGTTGCTCTTCAACAATGCACTGGTCCATTACAAATTCCTCTAAATAATTGTGGAGTTATGGCTCTAGATTTTAATTCCATGGAGGGTATCGCAACATCAATAGGACATTCTCCACTGACAAGCTTAATCGACCCTACATGTGGCTCAAGAAACTCAATTGGTGAAGCTCTAACTAATTTGATATGGTCTCCATTAAAAAACGAATTAAAATCTGTTTCACTTTCAGCAAATTGGATGTGGCCAGCTAATAATGAGGGTGAAAACTCTAGACTTTATGATGCAGTTAAAGCATGTTCTGATTTTTGCATTGAATTAGGAATTAATGTACCAACTGGAAAGGACTCAATGTCGATGAAACAAAAATACCCTAGAGAAGAGGTAGTTTCCCCAGGCACTGTAATTATTTCAGCAACAGCTCACAGTGACAACTTTAGAAAAACAGTGGAACCTTATTTAAAAGAGAAGAATTCCAATCTTTACTATATAAACATGTCTTCTTGTGAATATAATCTTGGAGGTTCTGCCCTTTTTCAAAGCAATAATAAAGTTGGAAAAAAATGTAATGACATTAAATCAACAAAATATTTTAAAAAAATATTTGATTCAATTCAAATTGCCATAAAAAAAGACTTGATATATTCAGGTCATGATATCAGCTCAGGTGGTTTGATAACATGTTTATTAGAAATGTGTTTTGTCAGCGATGATCTAGGTTTAAATGTTAATCTTTCTAATGTTAATGAAAAAGATATAATAAAACTTTTATTTAGTGAGAATCATGGTATAATATTTCAAGCAAATAAAGAAATTGAAAAACATCTAAGTTCAGAAGATATCAGATTTATTAATATAGGATCATGTGAAAAAAGTGATTATTTAATGATTTCCAAAAATGATTTCAAATTAAATTTAGATATAAATTATTATAGAAAAATATGGTTTAAAAAATCTTATTTATTTGACAAATTACAAAGTGGAAAAACTAAAGCAAAAGAAAGATTCGATAATATCTCTTCCTCTAAACTAAATTTTAAATTTCCTAAATGGTTTGAATCCAAATTTAATTTCAAAGCAAATAAAAAAATTAAAGCAGCTATAATTAGAGATAAAGGAAGTAATTCAGAGCGAGAAATGGCTTATGCTATGCATATTTCTGGTTTCGAAGTCAGAGATGTACACATGACAGATTTAATCTCAGGAAGAGAGACGTTAGAAGATATAAGTTTTTTAGTTGCTGTAGGTGGGTTTTCAAATTCAGATGTTCTCGGATCTGCTAAAGGGTGGGCAGGATCTTTTATATATAATGAACAAGCAAATAAAACTTTAAAAAGATTTTACAATAGAAAAGACACATTATCCTTAGGTGTTTGTAATGGCTGTCAATTGTTTATAGAATTAGGTTTATTACACCCAGATCATGAGCAAAAACCAAAAATGGATTATAATGAAAGTAGTAAATTTGAATGTGTATTTACAAGTGTTAAGATTTCTAAAAATAACTCTGTAATGTTTAACAATTTTGGTGATAGCGAGTTGGGTATTTGGTCTGCTCACGGAGAGGGAAGATTTAGATTACCAAAATCTGAAAGTGAATATAATATTATTGCTAAATATTCAAACTCCTCCTTCCCTACCAATCCGAATGGATCTGATTATGACACCGCTATTATTTCTAATGAAGATGGAAGGCATATTGCAATGATGCCTCATCTTGAAAGATCAACATTTCCATGGAATTGGGGCTATTACCCAAAACCAAAAGAAACAGATCAAATATCTCCTTGGATATATGCTTTTATCAATGCATATAATTGGTTAAAATAAATTTAAATATACTATGCGTGCATAGTATATTTTTTGTATATTTAATTTTATGTCAAAATACACCATTGATCATGAACTGAGGTATACATGGCAGTCTGTTTCTAAGATGTATAATGAAGAGGCTACAAAAGTAGGTGGATCAATGGCTATTGGTTTTGCTCTTTTAAGTTTAAACCCAAAAAAAGGATTACCATCAACTTCATTGGGTCCTAAAATGGGAATGGAATCGACAAGTTTGTCTCGTACTCTCAAAAGTATGGAGGAATATAATCTAATTAAAAGAATTCCTAACCCTAATGATGGAAGAGGTGTTTTAATTGAGTTAACAGATTTAGGAATTGAAATGAGAGATGCATCAAAAGATGTGGTAATGAAGTTTAATAGTGTAATTATTAAAAAAATAGGAAAAAAAAATATGGAAGTTTTTTTTAATGTAATGCACGAAATAAACAAAACAATAAAGAATAAAGAAATATTTTAAATGAATACAAAAATATCTAAAGTTGCTGTATTAGGATCAGGAATTATGGGATCTGGAATTGCTTGTCATTTTGCCAATATAGGGGTTGAAGTTTTACTGCTTGACATATGTCCCAAAGAATTAAATGAAATTGAAAAAAAGAAAAAACTATCAATTGAAAGCAAAGAGGTTAAAAATCGTATTGTAAATGAAATGTTTAATAAATGTATTAAATCAAAACCTTCTCCTATTTACAATAAAAAATTTCTTAAAAGAATTAAGCTTGGAAATTTTGAAGACGATATAAAAAAAATTAATGAAGTTGATTGGATTATTGAAGTTGTTGTTGAAAAACTTGAAATTAAGAAATCTGTTTTTGATTTAGTTGAAAAACATAGAAAAAAAGGAACACTTATTACATCTAATACCTCAGGAATTCCGATCAAACTTATGAATGAAGGAAGATCAGATGATTTTAAGAAGTGTTTTGCAATAACTCACTTTTTTAATCCTCCAAGATATTTAAATCTATTCGAAGTAGTCCCTGGCCCAAATTGTGATAAATCTGTTCTAGATTTCTTACTTGAGTACGGAGAAAAATTTTTAGGTAAAACCTCTGTTTTGGCAAAAGATACTCCTGCTTTTATTGGAAATAGAATTGGAATATTTGGCATCATGAGTTTGTTTCACCAAATTAAAAATGGAGAGTTTTCAATAGAGGAAGTTGACACATTAACTGGACCAGCAATTGGTAGACCTAAATCAGCTACATTTAGAACTGCTGATATTGCTGGATTAGACACTATGTGTCATGTAGCAAATGGAGTTTTTGATAAATGTCCAAATGATGAATCCAGGAATGTATTTAAGTTACCTGAATTCCTCAATAAAATGCTTAATAAAAACATGCTTGGTAGTAAAACTAATCAAGGTTTTTATAAAAAGACTAAGGATAAAAATGGAAAAACAAAAATTCTATCTCTTGACTTAAAGACTTTTAATTATAATGATCAAAAAAAAGTAAAGTATGAAACCCTTAGCATTGCAAGAAAGTGTAAAAAAAGAGATGAAAAATTTAAAATTTTAATAAATGGAAATGATAAAGCGTCTGAATTTTATAGAGAAAATTTTGCTAGAATGTTTGGGTATGTACAAAATAGAATTCCTGAAATTTCAGATGATATTGTAAGTATCGACGCGGCACTCAAAACTGGATTTGGTTGGAAAGAAGGTCCATTTGAAATTTGGAATTATATAGGTATTAAAGAGGGTGTTGAATTAATGAAGCAATTTGATTTAAAACCAGCTGACTGGATTAAAGAGATTATTACTAAAAAAATAAATAGTTTTTATCAAGTTAAAAACGGATTCATTGAATATTATAACATTGAGTCCAAATCTTTTAACAAAATGCCAGGTCAAGATGGATTTATTATACTTAAAAATGTTCCTGAAAATCAAGTAATATGGTCAAATAAAGAAGCTAGACTAATTGATATTGGAGACAATATTTTAAATCTTGAGTTTGGTTCAAAAATGAATGCCATAAATCAAAACATAATACAAGCTTTAGATAAGTCAGTTGATATAGCAGAAAAAGATTTTAAGGGACTTGTTCTTGGAAATGAATCAAGTCATTTTTCAGCAGGAGCTGATTTGAGTGTTATTTTCCTAGCAGCTATTGAACAAGAATATGAAGAACTTAATTTTTTCATGAAGATGTTTCAAAACACTATGATGAAATTAAGGTATTCATCGATACCAGTTATTGGTGCTCCTCATGGATACACTTTAGGAGGTGGTTGTGAAGTTTGTCTGCACTGTGATAAATTAATAGCATATAGTGAAACTTACATTGGTCTTGTTGAAGTCGGTGTTGGACTTATTCCAGGTGGCGGTGGACTTAAAGAAATGACACTTAGAGCATCTGATCAATTTAGAGCAAATGATGTGGAAGTGAATTTACTACAGGAATATTTTATAAATATTGGGATGGCAAAAACAGCTACATCTGGCTTTGAAGGATTTGATTTAGACTATTTAGTTAAAGGAAGAGATCATGTAATAATGAATAAAAAAAATCAAATTTCAATAGCTAAAAAAACTGCTCTAAATATGTATGACATGGGTTATACTAGCCCTATCAGAAGAAATGATATCAAAGTTTTAGGAAAACAAGCTTTAGGAATGATGTACGTCGGAGCTGATTCCATGTTAGCCGGTGGCTATATATCAGAACATGATAAAAAAATAGCTAATAAAGTTGCTAATGTTCTATGTGGAGGTGAACTTTCACAGGCTACTAGAGTTTCAGAACAATACTTGTTAGATTTAGAAAGAGAAGCGTTTTTATCTCTTTGTGGAGAAAGAAAAACTTTAGAAAGAATCCAGTTTATGTTGAAAAATGGAAAACCACTAAGAAACTAATATGAAAGAAGCATATATAATTAAAGCATATAGAACTGCAGTTGGCAAAGCACCAAGGGGGTTTTTTAAATTTAAAAGACCAGATGAATTAGCTGCAGAAACAATTGAATATTTAATTTCACAAATACCTGATTTTGATAAAAAACTAATTGATGACTTAATTGTTGGAAATGCAATGCCTGAAGCTGAGCAAGGTTTTAATGTAGCTAGATTAATCTCACTAATGGGGTTAAAAGTTGATGATGTACCAGGCGTCACAATTAACAGATTTTGTGCATCTGGTCTGGAAACTATTGCTATTGCAACTGCAAAAATTAAATCAGGAATGTCAGATTGTATAATTGCTGGAGGTGTTGAAAGTATGAGTTATATACCTATGACAGGTTTTAAACCAGTTCCAAATTACAATACTGTATCAAAAGGAAAAGAAGATTACTATTGGGGAATGGGATTAACAGCAGAACAAGTTGCAAAAGAATATAAAATTTCGAGAGAAAGTCAAGATGTTTTTGCTTATGAATCACATCAAAAAGCAATAAAAGCTTTGGAAGATGAAAAATTTAAATCTCAGATTGCACCGATTAGCGTAAAGGAAATCTATTTAGATGAAAATTTAAAAAGAAATGAAAGAGAAATGGTTTTTGACAAGGATCAAGGTCCGCGAAAAGACACAAGCGTTGAAGCTTTATCTAACTTAAGACCTGTTTTTTCAGCAACTGGATCTGTAACTGCAGGGAATTCATCTCAAATGAGTGATGGTGCTGCATTTGTAATGATTGTTAGTGAAAAAATGCTAAAAGTACTTAATGTTGAACCAATTGCTAAGTTAGTTGGATATAGTGTAGCTGGTTTACCTCCTAAAATAATGGGAATGGGTCCAGTAAGAGCTGTTCCAAAAGTTTTAGATCAAGTTGGTATGAAAATAAATGATATTGAACTTATAGAACTTAATGAAGCTTTTGCATCTCAATCTATCGCTGTTATCAATGAATTAAAACTTGAAAAAAATATTGTAAATGTAAATGGAGGAGCAATTGCATTAGGTCATCCACTTGGATGCTCTGGTGCAAAACTTTCTGTTCAACTATTTGAAGAAATGAAAAATAGAAAATTAAAATATGGTATGGTAACGATGTGTGTTGGTACTGGACAAGGTGCTGCAGGAATTTTTGAAAAATTATAATTATGGAAACTTTAGAGAAAAAAATAACAAGGGGAGCTGAATTTATAATCAAACAAACAGATTGTAAAGACGTATTCACACCTGAGGATTTCACAGATGAGCAAAAAATGATGAAGGAGGCAGTTCATGATTTTGCTGAAAAAGAAATTTGGAGTAAAAAAAGTGAATTTGAAAAACACAACTATGATTTAACATTTGATGTTATTAAGAAAGCCGGAGAACTTGGTTTTCTTGGTATAGGTGTGCCAGAGGAATATGGAGGTTTAGGGATGTCTTTTACCTCTTCTATGTTAGTTTGTGATTATATTTCTGGAAGTTCTGGTTCAACATCAACAGCGTATGGGGCTCATACTGGTATTGGAACATTCCCAATTTTACTTTATGGAAATGAAGAACAAAAGAAAAAATATGTACCAAAATTAGCTTCAGGAGAACATATTGGTGCATACTGTTTGACTGAGCCAAGTGCAGGATCTGATGCAAATAATGGAAAAACAAAAGCAGTTCTTTCGGAAGACAAGAAATATTATTTAATTACGGGTCAAAAAATGTGGATTTCAAACGCAGGATATGCTGATATATTTACAGTTTTTGCTAGAATTGAAGATGACAAGAACATTACGGCTTTTATTGTTCCAAACGATCCAAAAAATGGTATTAAGTTGGGAAATGAAGAATCTAAACTTGGTATTCATTCCTCATCAACCAGACAAGTTTTTTTTAGTGAAACAAAAGTACCTGTTGAAAATATGATTTCTAAAAGAGGAAATGGATTTAAAATTGCCTTAAATGCTTTGAATATTGGAAGAATAAAGTTGGCAGCCGCAGCGCTTGATGGAGAAAGAAGAGTAACTAGTTCTGCAATTCGATATGCTAATCAAAGAGAACAATTTAATTCTAAAATAATTGAGTTTGGTGCTGTAAAGGAAATGCTAGTTAAAATGGCTATGGAAACATATGTTGATGAATCAGCAACCTACAGAGCATCTAAAAATATTGAAGATAGAATTTCTATTCTCAAGTCAAATGGTAAAACACATCAAGAAGCTGAACTTAAAGGCGTAGAAGAATATGTAGTAGAATGTTCTATTTTAAAGGTAGCGGTTTCTGAGCATCTTCAAAATTGTACAGACTTAGGAATTCAAATCTATGGTGGAATGGGTTATTCAACTGAAACTCCAATGGAATCTGCCTGGAGAGATGCACGAATTGCAAGAATTTATGAGGGAACAAATGAAATAAACAGGTTGCTAATAATTGGAATGATAATTAAAAAAGCACTAAAAGGTCATTTAAATTTAATTGAAAAAGCAGAAGAAGTTGCTAATGAACTTACAGAGATTCCAAGTTTTGATGTTCCAGAATTTAATGAACTTTTCTCTGAAGAAAAATATCTTATTCAAAATCTTAAAAAAGTGTTCTTAATGCTGGCTGGGGCTGGTATGAAAAAATTTGGAATGGATTTAGAAAAAGAGCAAGAGGTTTTGTTAAGAATATCTGATATAATAATTGAAATTTATATGTCTGAATCTGCAATTTTGAGGACTGAAAAAAACTCGTCAAGATATGGTATAGATAAAGTTTCAAGTCAAATTGCTATGAGTAAGCTTTATCTATATCAAGCTTGCGATATAATTATTTCTAAAGCAAAAGAGTTGATAGTCTCATTATCTGAAGGAACAGAGCAAAAGTTTTTATTAGCTGGTTTGAAAAGATTTACTAAATACTTTAATTATCCAAATACAATTGAATTAAAAAGACAAATTGCTGATGTTTTGGAAAAAGAGAATAAATATCCTTTTTAAATCTAATGAAACTAAGAATAGCTTTAGTTTTATTTAGCTTTTTAATTTTTTCTCAAAATAAAAAGGATGAATTGATTTATGATATTATATCTAATGTATCCCAAGAACGATTAAAAAGTGATGTTCAAAAACTTGTTGATTTTGGCACAAGACATACCTTAAGCGACACTATATCAAAAACAAGAGGTATTGGAGCAGCTAGAAGGTGGATTAAAAATAGTTTTGATTTAATTTCTGAGGATTGTAATAACTGTTTAGATGTTTTCTTTCAAAAAAATTACTTTGAAAAAAATAATTTAAGACTTATTAAGAATGTTTGGATTAACAATGTTGTTGCCATCCAAAAAGGATTAAAATACCCAAATAGATTTATTATAATGAGTGGAGATATTGATAGTAGAGTATCTGATCCTAATAACTATTTATCTGACTCACCAGGGGCAAATGATAATGCAAGTGGAATGGCTGGAACGATAGAAGCTGCTCGTATTTTATCAAAATATAAATTTGATAATTCTATAATATATGTTGGTCTCGCTGGGGAGGAACAAGGTTTATATGGGGGTAAAGGGTTTGCTGGTTATGCAAAAAAAAATAACTGGGATATTATTGGAATTCTTAATAATGATATGATTGGAAATATTGAAGGCACAACTGGAATAGTTGATAGTCTCAGTTTTAGGATTTTTTCAGAGCCAGTACCTGCTAATGAAGAAGATAGGGAAAGATACATGAGAAGGTTTTACGGAGGAGAAGTTGATGGAAACTCAAGACAACTTGCACGATTTATTTATAATTCAACAAAAAAATATATGCCAAATTTAAAACCTGATTTAATTTATAGGTTAGATAGATTTGGAAGAGGTGGTCACCATCGTCCATTTAATGAATTAGGTTTTGCTGGGGTAAGAATAATGGAAACTAATGAAAACTATAATAGACAACATCAAGATCTAAGAATTGAAGATGGGATTAAATATGGTGATGTGATTGAAGGCGTTAATTTTGAATATGTACAAAAGTTAACATCCGTAAATGCAATTAATTTAGCTCTTTTAGCTTCTTCTCCTCTACCACCAAAAAACTTAAAAATTGGAGGAATTGTTGAACCTTCCGTAAGATTTAAGTGGGATAATAATAATGATGATAATATCATTAACTATAAGGTTTATTGGAGAAAAACATCTTCTCCAAATTGGGAGTTCAGCAAGAAAATTAATAATGTGAATGAATATACACTAGAGGGTATTATAATTGATAATTTTTTATTTTCAATTGTTTCAGTTAACAAAGAGGGATTCGAAAGTATATATCAATTTCCAAGTGAGACTTATAGATAATTAGTCTAATCTAAAACCATTAGATTTCATCCATTCATCATTATATATTTTTCCAACATATCTACTACCTGAGTCATGAAGTAATACAACAACTACATCGTCTTTAGAAAAATGTTTTTTAAGCTGGATTACACCTTTTACAGCAGCTCCACAGGAATTTCCTGCAAATATTCCTTCTTCTTTAGCAAGTTTTCTAGTAAACCTAGCTGCATCTTCATCAGTAACCTTTTCAAAGTGATCAATTAAATCAAAATCAACATTTTCTGGAATAATATCCTCACCTATTCCCTCCGTTATATAAGAGTATACTTCATTTTTATCAAAAACACCTGTTTCATGAAATTTTTTAAATACAGAACCATATGTGTCTATCCCCCATACTTTAATATTACTATTTTTTTCTTTTAAAAATTTTGCGACACCAGAAATTGTGCCTCCAGTTCCAACTCCAACAACAAAATGAGTGATTTTTCCATCTGTTTGATCCCATATTTCTGGTCCCGTAGAAAGGTAATGAGCTTCCCTGTTTGATAAATTATTATACTGATTTACATACCATGAGTTTTCAGTTTCATCTCCAATTCTTTTAGCTGTAGAATAATAAGATTTGGGATCATCAGGCTCAACATTGGTTGGACAAATAATAACCTTGGCTCCTACGGCTTTCAAGATATCTATTTTCTCTTTTGATTGTTTATCTGTGGTTACACAAATAAGTTTATAACCCTTAACAATTGCAGCTAAAGCTAAACCCATTCCAGTATTACCGGATGTTCCTTCAACAATTGTTCCTCCTGGTTTTAATCTTCCATCTTTTTCAGCATCCTCGACCATTTTAACTGCCATTCTGTCTTTTACTGAGTTACCAGGATTAAAGTATTCAACTTTTGCTAAAACTAAGGCTTCTATATCATTTGTTATGCTATTTAACTTAATGAGGGGAGTATTACCAATTGTTTCTAAAATATTATTATTGTAGACCATTTTTAATCAATACAAATTTAACTTATTAACTCAATTTGAATGTTGAATTTGGTTTTATTTTTGAAATAACATTTGAGGGAATTATAAGCATAGCTAAAGAAATAACAACTACAATTAAGTTTGTTAAAAACAAATTGAAAGGATCTATTTCAATTGGAACATAATCAGAATAATAAGTATTTGGATCAAGTTTAAAAATCATAAAATATTTTTGAAGCAACATTAAGCTTAAAGAAATTAAATTCCCCCAGATCACTCCTCTTAAAATCAGATAAAATCCGTTAATCATAAATATTTTTTTTATTGAATTATTATTTGAACCTAAAACTTTTAGTGATGCAATTAGTTTTGTTTTATCCAAAACAGTTACCAAAAGAGCAGTTATCATATTTATTCCTCCAACAATAATCATTAAAGTAATTATTAAGTAAATATTGGTGTCAAATAAATTAATCCAACTATAAATTTCAGGAAATCGATCAGAGGATTGTTGTATATCATAACTAGATGGAATTGATGAATATAAGAGATCAATGTTTTTCATAGAGTCATTTTTGTTGTTTAATGATAATTCAAGTGCACCAACATAATTATTATCCCATTTATTAATTGAAAGAGACTGTTCAATATTTCCAATTACAAGTCGTGAATCAAATTCTGAAATTGAGGAGTTATATAAGCCTACAACATTAAATTTTCTAACAATTGGAATTTTACTATTTTCATTTTTAAAAAAAAGAAACTTTACATTATCCTGTAAATTGATATTCAATTTATTTGATAATTTTTCTGAAATAATTATTTCATTATTTTTAATTTGAATTTTGCCAGAATCTTTAATAAATGAGTTTAAAAAGTTAATATTAGAGCTTTCTATACCTTTAAAAACAACTTCTTGAAAATTATTTTTAATGGGAATTATTCCAGGATTGTAAATAACTTTATTTACATAATCAAAGTTGTTTTTTAATTTTAAAAAATTTATTTCATTTAAATCAATAGGGTAAAAAGTTGAAAAATTTTCATTCTTGAAATTACTTACATAAAAATCACCTGATATTAATGAAAACTTATTCTTTATTTCATTTTGAATTCCAAAACCAATTGAAACAGAAAAGTTTATTACAGTAACAGCAATTATAATTGAAAAAATAGAAATTTTTATTATTGGCGATGAAACACTATTCTTATATCTTTTATAACTTAGTATTCTTGATGCTAAAAAATTTTCAAATTTCAAAATATTGTATAATTCTAATTATCAAAATTAAATTTTTTTTAATTGTTCCTGTTATTCTTTTTGGACAAAATGAATTGAAAATTGGAATAGAAAAAACTGAAGCATATCTTCCACTAATTAATGATAAAAATGTAGCAGTTGTTTCAAATCATACTTCAAAGTTTTATAATAGTAATAAAAGTATCCATCTTGTTGATTCACTTTTAAAATTAAAGGTTAATATAATAAAGGTCTTTGCACCAGAACACGGATTTAGAGGAAACTTGGATGCAGGTGAGAAAATAGTAAATACTGTTGATTTAAAAACAGGATTACCAATTATATCACTCTATGGAGATAAAAAAAAACCTGATAAAAATGATTTAAAAAATATTGACGTAATAATATTTGATATTCAGGATGTTGGAGCAAGATTTTACACATACTTATCCACTCTACATTACATAATGGAAGGTTGTGCAGAAAATAATATTGATCTAATCATTTTAGATAGACCAAATCCAAATGGTCATTATATTGATGGTCCTGTTATGAAGAAAGAATCAATGAGTTTTGTAGGATTGCACCCTGTTCCTATTGTTTATGGAATGAGTATAGGAGAATATGCTAAAATGATTAACGGAGAAAATTGGCTTAACAATAGCTATTTGAAAGCAACAACTAATAATTCTAAATGTAAATTAACAATTATTGAAATGTCAGATTATAACAGGCTAGAAAAATATAAATTACCAGAAAAACCATCTCCTAATTTACCTAATCAAAAGTCCATTAACCTATATCCCTCTCTATGTTTTTTTGAACAAACTCCAATAAGTGTTGGAAGAGGAACCAACAAACAGTTTCAAATTATTGGTTCTAGTGATTGGGAGGTTACTAATTTTAATTTTAAACCTAAGTCAATGAAAGGAGCAAAGTATCCGAAATTTGAAAATATTCTCTGTAATGGATATAACCTTGAAAATGAGAAATACTTATCTAAAATAAATTTAAGATGGTTAATACTTGCTTATAAAAAAGAAAAAAATAAAGAATCTTTTTTTAGGTCAGGTTTTCATCGTCTAGCAGGAAATAAAGAGCTTGAAAATCAAATTAAAAATCAAATTTCAGAATCAGAAATCAAAAAATCATGGGAAAAAGATTTAAATGATTTTAAAAAGATTAGAGAAAAGTATTTGATTTATAATTAATCTATATTCAAGAATTTATGAATTTGAAGTGATATTTGCCATTCTGGATTTTCTTTAACAAAATCAACAATAAAAGTTTTGTTTTTTTCAAATTTCCCCCATTCAGGTTGAAGATAAAGCTCACAATCTTTTGAAACTTTTTTAGATTCTTGTAATGCAAATTTTAAATCATTTTTATTATGAATAATAATTTTTAATTCATTTGCTAACTCATAAATTTCATTTTCAGGAAGTTTTTGTTTTTTTGGAGATAAACAAATCCAGTCCCATTTTCCTGAAATTTTATAGGCTCCTGAAGTTTCCAGGTGCACTTTCATTTTATTCTCTTTTAGTTTTTTTGTTAAAATATTCATATTCCACATTAAAGGCTCGCCACCAGTAATAATTACTAAGTTAGTTCCAATGACATTTGAAATAATTTCATCAACGCTTATAATCTCATGATCGCCATGATCCCAACTTTCTTTAACATCACACCAATGACATCCAACATCGCACCCTCCTACTCTAATAAAAAATGCTGGTTTTCCAGAATAAAAACCTTCACCTTGAACAGAATAAAAGGTTTCCATAATTGGCAAATTATTAGAGTCAATCCTCATTTATTACAAATATATTATAGATTATAAATAACTTACATTAAATCATTAATTTTAATCTATGGAAAAAAATAAACTACTCCCTTTTCATTTAGCAATTCCAGTCCATGATTTAGAAAAATCAAGAAATTTTTATAAGAATGTTTTAGGTTGTGAAGAAGGTAGAAGCAGCGATCATTGGGTTGATTTTAATCTTTTTGGTCATCAATTAGTAATACACTACAAAGAAAAATCCGATGAGATCGTCAAAACAAATCCTGTTGATGGAAAGAATGTTCCAATTCCTCATTTTGGTGTAATACTTGAGTGGGATCAATTTCAAAAGTTTTCTACTAATCTTGTTGAAAAGAATATCTCATTTATTATTGATCCATACATTCGTTTTAGAGGTCTTCCAGGTGAACAAGCAACAATGTTTTTTACAGACCCTTGTGGAAATGCTTTAGAATTTAAATCTTTTAAAGATTTCAATCAAATTTTTGCTAAATAATCATCCTTTGTAGGATTGTAAAGTGTTTTTTAAAAGCATTGCAATTGTCATGGGTCCAACTCCACCAGGCACAGGAGTTATAAAAGATGCTTTTTTTGAAACATTTTCATAGTCAACATCTCCAATAATTTTATACCCTTTTTCTGAATTATCTTTGACTCTTGTTATTCCAACATCAATAACTACAACTCCATCTTTAACCATATCTTCTTTAACAAAATTAGGAATACCTAATGCAGAAATAATAATATCAGCTTGCTTTATTAAATCCTTAATATTTTTTGTTCTACTATGAACCATTGTCACAGTTGAATTACCTGGATTAGTTTTTAAGCCCATTAATAAACTTATAGGCTTACCTACAATGTCAGATCTTCCAATAACAACTGTATGTTTTCCCTCAGTCTGCACATCATATCTTTTAAGTAATTCCATTATGCCATAAGGGGTGGCAGAAATAAATGTTGGTAAATTTAGAGCCATCCTTCCAAAATTTGTTGGGTGAAAACCATCAACATCTTTTTCAGGATCAACCGACATTAAAATTTTTTGAGAATCAATATGTTTTGGTAATGGTAATTGAACAATATATCCATCAATATTATCATCATTATTTAATTGGTTTACTTTATCAAGAAGTTCATTTTCATTGATTGATTCACTTAAGCTTATTAGACTTGAATCAAAGCCAACTCTTTCGCAAGCTCTAACCTTACTTCCAACATATGTAAGACTAGCTCCATCATTACCAACTATTATAGCAGCGAGATGTGGCGGCCTATTACCTTTAGCAGTCATTGATTTAACTTCTAAAGCAATCTCATTTTTAATATCATTACTTATTTTTTTTCCATCAAGTATTACCATTCTACTGTTTAAAATTTTGCATCATATTCATTAGCTTAGAGGCGCCACCAGATTGAACCATCTTCATCATTTTTGACATTTGTTCAAACTGTTTCAATAATGAATTAATTTCTTGAATATCTCTACCAGCACCCTTTGCTATTCTTTTTTTTCTATTATGATCAATAATTTTTGGGTTTGATCTTTCTTTTGGCGTCATTGACTGAATTAGAGCTTCAATGTGCTTAAAAGAATCATTATCAATGTCGACATCTTTCATTTGACCCATTCCAGGGATCATACTAACTGTGTCCTTAATATTTCCCATTTTTTTAATTTGATTAATTTGATTTAGAAAGTCATCAAAACCAAATTTGTTTTTAGCAATTTTTTTACTTAACTCCCTAGCCTTCTTTTCATCGTATACATCTTGAGCTCTTTCAACTAATGAAACAACATCCCCCATGCCTAAAATTCTATCCGCCATCCTTTCTGGATAAAAAATATCAATTGCATCTAATTTTTCACCATTTCCAATAAATTTAATTGGCTTATTAACAATAGACTTTATAGTTAGAGCGGCTCCTCCTCTTGTATCTCCATCTAATTTAGTTAAAACAACCCCATTAAAATCTAATAAATCATTGAACGCTTTTGCTGTATTTACTGCATCTTGTCCTGTCATGGAATCAACAACAAATAATATTTCACTTGGATTTGTAGCATTCTTAATATTTCCAATCTCTTTCATCAATATTTCATCAATTGCTAACCTACCTGCCGTATCGATAATTATTACATTATTTTTATTTTGCTTAGCAAATTTTAATGAGTTTTTTGAAATTAAAACTGGATCTTTATTTCCTTCTTCTGTATAAACTTCAACCTTAATTTGTTCACCAAGTAATTTTAATTGATCAATTGCGGCTGGTCTATATACATCACAAGCAACAAGTAAAGGGTTTTTTCCTTTTTTCTTCTTTAGATAATTTGCAAGCTTACCACCAAATGTTGTTTTTCCAGAACCTTGCAAACCTGACAAAAGGATAATTGAAGGAGTGTCTGAAAGATTTATTCCTTCATGTTCACCACCCATCAGTTTAGTTAATTCATCTTTAACAATCTTGACCATTAACTGACCCGGTCTGAGATCAGTCAAAACATTTTTTCCTAATGATTTTTCTTTAACCCTTTGAGTAAATTCTTTAGCAATCTTAAAACTAACATCAGCATCAAGTAGAGCGCGTCTAACTTCCTTTAGGGTCTCAGCTACATTAATTTCAGTAATTTTACCGTGTCCCTTAAGTACATGGAATGCAGAATTTAATTTTTCAGTAAGATTATTAAACATTACAAAACAAATTTAATTTTTTCTAGTGATTTCTTTCATTTTATATATAACTAAAACATGAGGAAAAGTAATTGCAGCCAAAAAGGAAAAAAACACACCTAAACTAAAATCAATTTTATCCTTAACAACAAAATAAAGAATAGCCAAAAATATAATCGCAACAAGCCAATAAGCAAAACCTTTAAAAATAAATTTTTTAAAAGTTTTAGCAGAGCTGTCCTCAAATAAATATTCAGCTTGTTCAATTATAGATGGAATACTGTGAAAAAACACAAAATATACTGCAAAAGCAGGTAAAAGATCAAATATTGAAAAAACAATTAACATTACAATAAATAATATTAATTGGTGAAAAAGCTGAGCTTTTAATGTTTTATAATTTAAAAACAAGAAAAAAACATTTATCAACAATAAAATAGACAAGGACAATCCATATGCACTTTCAGGAATATAAAAAGAGGTAATATCATAAATAACATCAGAAACCTCAAAAGAATTAATTGTAAATAAAATCATAAAAATCAGAGAGCCAAAAAAGAAATAGAACAAAGTTAAAGAGTTCGAGTTGTTATTTTCAAAAATTGTCCACTGTTGTTCACCAAAATGATATGCACTAAATAGTATAAAAAACAATAATGAAATAATAGGAAGATTAAAAAATATCAAACATATTAAGACAACTACAAAAAAGTATTTTAGTGTTTTATCAATAATTGTGTTCGTATTAACTTCTTTTCCTTTTAAAAGTATTAAAACATCATTAGCGCCGTGAATAATTCCAAAAGTTAAGATTAAAGCATAACAAGCAAAATAAAAAAAATCACCATATAGGTTATTACTAAGAAAAATAGTAAATAAACTCAAAAAAACTATAATTCTAAAAGTTATGTTATTTGTAAACTTGTGATTCAACTTGATTAATATAGATACAAATTTAAAGAATCATATTTGTAATAATACAGATTTGTAAAAAATTAATCTATTATTGAAATTATGTGATAACACATAAATAGTTGATAATTATGTGTTTAAACCTGTTATATGCTGTGATTTTGTCAACAATTACCGTTTTTTTTTACGATTAAAGTAGTTATTCGCTTAATTTTTACTAATTTGTGCCTCATAAAAACCAATTAATTAATTATTATGGAAAATTTTTTAAACATTTTCTTATTAGGTGACGTTCCTAACGACCTAGTAAGTTTTACGTTTTTCATTGGAACCATGGCCATGATGGCTGCTTCAGTATTTTTCTTTTTATCGTTAGATGCTGGTGGTGGAAAATGGAGAACATCAATGTTAGTCTCAGGACTAATTACATTTATAGCTGCTGTACACTATTATTACATGAGAGATGCTAGTGTATCTGGTGGTGACGTTACATTCTTTAGATATGTAGATTGGATTTTAACTGTACCACTAATGTGTGTTGAATTTTATTTAATATTAGCTAAAGCTGGTGCGAAAAAAAGTTTAATGTGGAAACTTATCTTTTGGTCAACTGTAATGCTTGTATTTGGATATGTTGGTGAAGCAATAGATCGAGACAATGCATGGCTTTGGGGATTAGTTTCAGGTGCAGCATATTTTTATGTAGCATACATGATATGGCTAGGTGAAGCTAAAGCATTAGCAGAAAAAGCTGGTGGTGCTGTTTTAGAAGCTCATAATGCTCTATGTTGGTTCGTACTTGTTGGTTGGTCTATATATCCTATCGGTTATATGATTGGTACTGATGGATGGTATGACTTTATTGACGTACTTCCATTAGATATGGATGTAGTTTACAACGTGGGTGACGCTATAAACAAAATCGGATTCGGTCTTGTTATATATAATTTAGCAGTATCTAAGTAAGAATAGTACAACTAACCTAAATTAAAAAAGCTACTTTATTTATTTAAAGTGGCTTTTTTTACATTCTTTCTGGAACATCAATACCTAAAAGCGACATTGATTTCTTAATATAACTCCCAACTTTTTTGGAAAGTAAAATTCTAAAGCTGTTAATTTCATCATTCCCAAGAACTGAAAATGACTGATAAAATGAATTATATAATTTCACTAAATCATAAACATAATTAGCAATTAAAGCAGGGTTTAAAGTCTTATATGAGTTTAATATTACATTTGGAAAATCATTCAAATGAATAATTAAATTTTTTTCTTTTTCAGATAATATAACATCAGAAAAAGAACTATTGTTTTTATTCTTTTTCAACAAAGACTTAATTCTTGCATAAGTATATTGAATAAATGGTCCTGTATTACCATTAAAGTCAATTGATTCATTTGGGTCAAATAATATTCTTTTTTTTGGGTCCACTTTTAAAATATGGTATTTTAAGGCACCTAAAGCAATTTGGTTATATAATTTAGATTGTTCAGTTTTAGATAAATCATTAATTTTTCCAAGAGATTCGGAAATAATCTTAGCCTTCAAGTTCATGTCAGCTATTAACTCATCAGCATCTACTACTAATCCCTCTCTACTTTTCATCTTTCCGGTTGGTAAGTCAACCATGCCATAGCTTAAATGCTTAAGCTTATTAGACCATGGATAGCCTAATATATTCATTAATTCAAATAAAACTTTAAAATGATAATCTTGTTCATTTCCTGTTGTATAAATCATTCCGTCCATTTTTGGATGGTCTTTATATCTTAAAAATGCTGTACCTATATCTTGAGTTATATAAACAGATGTTCCGTCAGATCTAAGCAATATCTTTTCATCTAAGCCTTTTGATGATAAATCAACCCAAATTGAGTTATCCTCTTTTTTATAAAATAATTTATTTTTTAATCCATCTAAAACAATATTTTTTCCTTTTAAATATGTATCACTCTCATAATATTCAGAGTCAAATTTTACATTTAAATTATCATATGTTTTTGAAAAACCATCGTATACCCAGGAATTCATTCTTTTCCATAGATTTATAACATCTTTATCGCCGTTTTCCCACTTTCTTAATAATTCTTGTGCTTCAATAAAAATTTTAGAGTTCTTTTTAGCATCGTCTTCGTTTTGACCTTGAGAAATTAAATCTTTAACTTGTTTTTCATATTCATTATTATATTTTACATAAAAATTACCAACAAAAATATCACCTTTAATGTTTTCACTTTTAGGGGTTACATTATTTGCAAATTTTAACCAAGATATCATAGATTTACAAATATGAATTCCTCTATCATTTATTATCTGAGTTTTATGAACTTTATTACCAACCTCCTTAAAAATATTTGAAATTGAATCTCCAAGAAGAATATTTCTAATATGACCCAAATGAAGAGGTTTATTGGTATTAGGAGAAGAAAATTCAATTAAATAAAATTCTTTTTTAATATCTAATTTATAATTCAAGTTAAAACCTTTTAACAGATCTGTTAAAAAACGATCTGAAAATGTAAGGTTTAAAAAACCCTGAATTACATTGAATTCTTGAATATATTTCTCCTTTTCTTGAAGAAATAATCCAATCTCATTGCCAATTTCAATAGGGGGTTTTTTAAGAATTGGCAATAACGGAAATAATACAATAGTATAGTGACCTTGAAATTCTTTTCTAGTTTTTGAAATTTCAATAAGATCATTTGAGATTGAATATTTAAATAATAAATATTCTTTGACTTTTTTCTTTAGAATATTTTCTATATCCATTTTTAGTTAAAAAACTATCTTTTTTTTAATGAAATAAAATCTCGATGATTTTCTCCAGTATATATTTGTCTTGGTCTACCTATGGGATCATTATTCATTCTCATTTCTCTCCAATGAGCAATCCAACCAGGTAATCTACCTAAAGCAAACATAACAGTAAACATTTCTTTTGGAATCTTAAGAGCTTTATAAATAATACCTGAATAAAAGTCAACGTTTGGATAGAGCTTTCTTGATGTAAAATAAGGATCATCTAATGCTTCTATTTCAAGAGATTTAGCTATATCAAGAATTGGATCATCAATTCCAAGATCTTTAAGTACTTCATGAGCTGCAACTTTGATAATTTTAGCTCTAGGATCAAAGTTTTTATAAACCCTATGTCCAAAGCCCATTAATCTAAAAGGATCAGATTTATCTTTAGCTTTTAACATGAATTTTTTTGTGTCACCGCCATCATTTTTAATTGCTTCAAGCATTTCTAATACCGCTTGATTAGCTCCACCATGTAATCTTCCCCACAAAGCAGAGATTCCGGCTGACACAGAAGCAAATAAACTAGCTTCTGAAGAACCAACTATTCTAACTGTTGATGTTGAGCAATTTTGTTCATGATCAGCATGAAGTATTAATAATTTATTCATAGCATTAACAATAATATCATTTTCAGAATATTCCTGATTAGGGAGCTGGAACATCATTTTTGTTATATTTTGAACATATCCCAGAGAATAATCACCATAGTCAAGTGATAATCCTTTTCTTCTTCTGTGAACCCAAGCAATTAAGATTGGAATTTTAGCTAAAAGTTTAACAATTGAATTATACATGTAGTCATTTTCATCTCCGTTGTTATTATTAAGACTTATCTTTTTTTCAGGATTAAAGGCGATAAGAGCACTAGTCAGAGATGAAAGAATACCCATTGGGTGAGCAGATTTTGGGAAACCTTCAAGAATTTTTTTTAAATCTTCATCAATTATTGCATTTTCATTTATATCAAAGATTAATTTATCGAGCTGAGATTTATTTGGAAGCTCACCATAAATTAACAGAAATGCTACTTCTAAAAAATTAGCATTTTTTGCTAAATCTTCAATTGAATATCCTCTGTATCTCAGTATTCCTTTTTCTCCGTCAAGAAATGTAATAGAGCTTTTACAAGATCCTGTATTTTTAAAACCAGGGTCAAGTGTAATTAAATTTGCACTGTTCCTAAGACTTGAAATATCGATGCCATTTTCATTTTCAGAACCCTTAACTAAATCAAGTTCAAAATTCTGATCATTATAATTTATACTAACTTTTTTACTCATTCAAGTCTAATTTAACTATAAAAATAAGGAATAAATATCTTAGAAACTAAAAGCTCCCTTTTTTGGATAAAATGCCTTTTTTCCTAATTCTTCTTCAATTCTTAAAAGTTGATTGTATTTAGACATTCTATCAGATCTAGACAATGATCCTGTTTTAATTTGACCAGCATTTAGAGCGACAGCTAAGTCAGCAATAATATTATCTTCTGTTTCCCCTGATCTATGAGAAATTACTGTTGTAAATGAATTGTTTTTTGCAAGGTTAACAGCATTTATTGTTTCAGATAATGTGCCAATTTGATTTACTTTTATTAAAATGGAGTTAGCAGCACTTTGATCAATTCCTCTCTGTAATATTTTTGAATTTGTAACAAAAAGATCATCTCCAACTAACTGAACTTTATTGCCAGAAATCTGAGTTAAATATTTCCAACCTTCCCAATCATTTTGATCCATACCATCTTCAATTGAAATTATAGGAAATGAGTCAACAAGAGAAGATAAGTATTCAGCTTGTTCTTCAGATGACAGAACTCTACCCTTATCACCCTCAAACTTTTTGTAGTCGTATTTATTATTTACATAAAATTCTGAAGCAGCACAGTCAAGAGCAATCATGACATCATCTCCAGGTGAATATCCTGCAGAAATTATTGAATTTGAAATTGTTTCAAGAGCATCTTCTGTACCATTTAATTTTGGGGCAAAACCTCCTTCATCACCAACTGACGTAGTAAGACCTCTATCTGAGAGATTTTTTTTAAGGTTATGGAATATTTCTGACCCAATCTTCATAGCTTCAGTAAAACTTGAAGCATTTACTGGTACAATCATAAATTCTTGAAAAGCAATTGGAGCATCAGAATGAGAACCACCATTTATAATATTCATCATTGGAACTGGTAAAGTTATTGCAGATTCTCCACCAATATATTTGTAAAGTGACATGCCTTTACTTTTTGAAGCAGCTTGAGCTAAGGCAAGGGAAACGCCCAAGATAGCATTTGCTCCTAAAATACATTTGTTCTCAGTACCATCTAATTCAATCATTAAATTATCAAGTTCTTCTTGATTGAAAACTGATTTTCCAATTAAGCTTTCAGCAATTATAGTATTAACATTATTAACTGCCATTAAAACACCCTTACCCATGTAGTTTTTTCCACCATCTCTTAATTCAACTGCTTCATTTTCACCAGTTGAAGCACCAGATGGTACAGCAGCTCTCCCAACTATTCCATTTTCAGTAATTACATCAACTTCAACGGTGGGATTTCCTCTAGAATCGAAGATTTGTCGAGCTTTAATTTTTTTAATTTTTGTCATAGCTACTTATTTATTAACTCAATAAATTCATCAAACAAATATGATGAATCATGTGGACCAGCACTAGCTTCAGGGTGAAATTGAACAGAAAAGCATTTTTTATCCTTTATTTTTATACCAGCAATTGTTTGATCATTCAAATGCATGTGTGTTATTTCAATATTTTTATTTTTTTCAGTATCAGCTTTATCAATAGCAAAGCCATGATTTTGAGATGTAATTTCTCCTTTGCCTGTTTTTAGATTAATTACAGGATGATTTATTCCCCTATGTCCATTATGCATTTTATATGTCTTTATGCCATTTGCCAATGCAATAACTTGATGACCCAAACATATACCAAAAAGGGGTTTCTTAGACTCTAAAATTTTTTTAGTAAGATTAATTGCATTTAAAAGCGGTTCTGGATCACCAGGTCCGTTCGATATAAAATAAGCATCTGGATTCCATTTTTTGATATCTTCAAATTTAGAATTGTGAGGGAAAATTTTTAAATATGCATCTCTCTCTGATAAATTATTTAAAATATTTCTCTTTACACCTAAATCAAGGACTGCAATTCTGTATTTAGCCTTTTCATTTCCAAAATAATAAGGTTTTTCAGTTGAAACTTTTGAAGCTAATTCCAAACCATTCATCGATGGGGTTTTTAAAAGCTTAGCTTTAATTTTATCAATTGATTTAATAGATTCAGTGGTTATTACAGCATTCATAGCACCATTATCTCTTATGTAACTAACAAGAGCTCTTGTATCAACATCAGAAATACTAACAATATTATTAGATGATAAAAATTCATATAAAGATGTAGATTCTCTGTGTCTCGAGAAATTATAACTAAAATTCTTACAAATTAAACCAGCTATTTTGATAGAGTCTGATTCAACTTCCTTGAAATTTGCTCCGTAATTACCAATATGAGCATTGGTCATGACCATCAATTGGCCATTATATGAGGGATCTGTAAAGATTTCTTGGTAGCCAGTCATTCCAGTATTAAAGCATAATTCTCCATATGCTGTACCATCAAGACCTATAGACTTACCATGAAAAATTGTTCCGTCCTCAAGTAAAACAAAAGCTTTTTTTTTGGATATATATTGACTCAAGAGAAAAAAATTATTGACAAAATTATAATAAAAAAAAAAGATAAACACCTAGTTTATCTTTAAAGTTATCAAGAATTAAAAAAAACTTTTTATTATTCTTTTTTATCGTCTTTAGACTCTGTTTTATCATCAGTATCTGTTCCTTCATCATCACCATCTTCAACAGCAGGTGCCTCCTCAACAGCAGGTGCCTCTTCAATAACAGGTGCCTCCTCAACAGCAGGTGCCTCTTCAACAGCAGGTGCCTCTTCAACAACAGGTGCCTCTTCAACAGCAGGTGCTTCTTCAGCAGCAGGTGCCTCTTCAACAGCAGGTGCCTCTTCAACAGCAGGTGCTTCTTCAACAGCAGGTGCTTCTTCAGCAGCAGGTTGAATTGATTGTGATGTTGAAACTATAGAATTCTCATCTGAAGATTTTTTTCTTCTTCTTCTTCTTTTTCTATCAGGTTTTGAAGTCGAATACAATTCATTATAGTCAACAAGTTCTATTAGGGCCATATCAGCATTGTCCCCTAATCGATTACCTAATTTTATCACTCGGGTGTAACCTCCAGGTCTATCTCCAATCTTTACAGAGATATCTCTAAATAATTCGGTAACAGCATTTTTATCTCTTAAATATCTAAAAGCAATTCTCCTGTTATGAGTAGAGTCATTCTTAGATTTAGTTATAATTGGTTCAATAAATAACTTAAGAGCTTTAGCTTTTGATAAAGTTGTATTAATAGATTTATGTTCAATTAAAGAACATGCCATATTAGCTAGCATATACTTTCTATGTGCTGTTTTTCTTCCTAAATGAGGAATTTTTTTACCGTGTCTCATTACTATTTATTCCTTATCTAATTTATATTTTGATAAATCCATTCCAAAATTCAATCCTTTAACTAGAACTAATTCTTCAAGCTCAGTTAATGATTTCTTTCCAAAATTTCTAAATTTCATCAAATCTGATTTATTAAAAGATACAAGATCACCAAGTGTATCAACTTCTGCAGCTTTCAAACAATTAAGAGCTCTAACTGAGAGATCCATATCAATCAACCTTGATTTTAATAATTGTCTCATGTGTAAAGACTCTTCATCATAAGTCTCAGTTTGCGCAATTTCGTCAGCTTCCAAAGTGATTCTTTCATCAGAGAATAGCATAAAATGATGAATTAAAACTTTAGCTCCTTCAGTCAATGCATTTTTTGGATCAATTGATCCATCAGTAACTATTTCAAAAACTAACTTTTCATAGTCAGTTTTTTGCTCAACTCTAAAGTCTTCAATCGTATACTTTACATTTTTAATAGGTGTAAAAACTGAATCCATAAAAATAGTTCCTATTGGAAATCCTACTTTTTTATTTTCTTCAGCAGAAACATATCCTCTTCCTTTATCAATATTAAGTTCAAAATTTACCTTAACATTTTTTTCCATATTACAAATAACTGTTTCAGGATTTAGAATTTGAAACCCAGAAATAAATTTTTGTAAATCACCAGCTTTTAATTGATTTTGAGCATTTAAAGAAACTGAAACAGTTTCATTGTCTACAGATTCAATTTGCCTTTTAAGTCTTACTTGTTTAAGATTTAAAATAATTTCTGTAACATCTTCAACAATGCCAGGTAAAGAGGTAAATTCATGCTCTACATTATCAATTTTAATTGATGTAAAAGCAAAACCTTCTAAAGATGAAAGTAATACTCTTCTTAATGCATTTCCAACGGTCAACCCGTATCCAGGTTCTAAAGGTCTAAATTCAAACTTACCCTCAGATTCTGTTGAATCAATCATTATTACTTTATCTGGTTTTTGAAATGTAAATGTTGCCATAATTTTATTATTATTATTTCGAATATAATTCGACGATTAATTGTTCTTTAATATTTTCGGGAATTTGTTCTCTTTCAGGAAGCACATTGTATGTTCCTTCAAGCTTACTACTATCCCATGAAATCCATTCATATACTGAGTCTTTATTCGAAAGTGATTCTTCGATAACAGATAATGATTTGGATTTTTCTCTTACTCCAACTTTTTCACTTATTTTAATTATTCTAGAAGGTATATTACAAACACTCCCATTTACAACGATGTGCTCATGACTAACTAACTGTCTAGCTGCACTTCTAGTCGGAGCAATACCCATTCTGTAAACTAAATTATCTAATCTTGATTCACAAAGTTGTAATAAAACCTCTCCTGTAATACCTTTACTTTTATTAGCCTTTTCAAATAAATTTCTAAATTGTCTTTCAAGAATTCCATATAAATACTTAGCCTTTTGTTTTTCCATCAATTGAATAGCATATTCTGACTTCTTTTGTCTTCTTTTATTGGGTCCATGTTGACCAGGTGGATAATTCTTTTTATCAAAAGACTTATCAGGTCCAAATAATGGCTCGCCAAATTTTCTAGATATTTTTGTTTTAGGTCCTGTGTATCTTGCCATAATTAAATATTTTAAACTCTTCTTCTTTTAGGTGGTCTACAACCATTATGAGGAATAGGAGTAACATCGAATATCTCAGTAACTTCAATTCCAGCATTATGAATACTTCTAATTGCTGATTCTCTTCCATTTCCTGGCCCCTTAACATATACTTTAACTTTTCTTATACCAGAGTCATGGGCAACTTTTACAGCATCTTCAGCAGCAAGTTGTGCAGCATAAGGTGTATTTTTTTTTGATCCTCTAAAGCCCATTTTTCCAGCTGATGACCACGAAACAACTTCTCCTTTAGTATTTGTAAAGGAAATAATTATGTTGTTGAAGGAAGCATTAATATGAACTTCACCAAAAGATTCAACAACAACTTTTCTTTTTTTATTTACAACTTTAGCCATATTTTAACTATTTAGTTACTTTCTTTTTGTTAGCAACAGTTTTTCTTTTTCCTTTTCTAGTTCTAGAATTATTTTTAGTTTTTTGCCCTCTTAATGGTAAGCCTAACCTATGCCTTATTCCACGATAAGAACCAATATCCATTAACCTTTTAATATTAATTTGATTCTCAGCTCTCAATTCACCTTCAATAACCAATTGTGATACTGCAGATCTAACTTTTGCAGTATCATCATCAGACCACTCTGAAACTTTCTTGTCTGGACTTACATTAGCGCTATCTAAAATCATTTTAGCTCTGCTGCTACCAATACCATAAATGTAAGTTAATGATACTACACCTCTTTTTTCTTTTGGAATATCTATACCTGAAATTCTTGCCATAATTAACCTTGTCTTTGTTTAAATCTTGGATTTTTCTTGTTTATAACATAAAGTCTTCCTTTTCTTCTAACAATTTTACACTCTGGACTTCTTTTTTTAACTGACGCTCTAACTTTCATAATTTAATGTCTAAATGTTATTCGTGCTTTACTTAAATCATATGGACTCATTTGTAACTTTACTTTATCTCCTGGTAAAAGTTTAATATAATGCATCCTCATTTTACCAGAAATATGGGCTGTAACAACATGACCATTATTTAGTTCTACCCTAAACATAGCATTTGAAAGTGCTTCAACTATTACCCCATCCTGTTCTATTGCCTCTTGTTTTGCCATTTATGCTACCCTTCTAGTTTTACCTGTTTTCATCAATCCATCATAATGTCTATTTAATAAATAAGCATTAATTTGTTGAATTGTGTCTATTGCTACACCAACCATTATTAAAAGTGATGTACCACCATAAAATAATGCCCAACCCTGTTGAATATTCATTAATGCAACAATAACAGCCGGTAAGACTGAAATTGCGGCAAGAAAAATTGAACCGGGAAAAGTAATTAAGGACATTATTTTGTCAAGAAAGTCTGCAGTTTCACCACCAGGTTTAATTCCAGGTATAAAACCACCACTTCTTTTTAAATCATCAGCCATCTTATTCGTTGGAACAGTTATAGCTGTATAAAAATATGTGAAAAGGATTATTAATAATCCAAATAAAATATTGTAAGCAAGTCCAAACATATTTGAAAATGCTGTTTGCATCCATTGACCGAATGAACCACCAATTATTTGACCAAGATATGCTGGTGCAAACATTATTGCCTGAGCAAATATTATAGGCATAACTCCTGATGCATTCAATCTTAATGGTATGTATTGTCTTTTTGAATAAACTCCACTAGGACCTGAACCAGCAACCGACCTTCTTGCATATTGAACTGGAATTTGTCTGACAGCAAGAACTAAAAGAATACATAATGCTATAACGATTATCCATATTACAAATTCAATAGCTACCATAATTAAACCACCAGATCCTGAAAGTTGTGAAATAACTTCTTGTGTAAATGATAATGGTAATGAAGCTATAATACCAACTGTAATCAATAAAGAAATTCCATTTCCTATTCCTCTATCTGTAATCTTTTCACCCAACCACATGGCAAATACACAACCTGTAACTAAAATAATAACAGAGGGTATTAGGAATGAGGGACCTTTACCTAATATAAATGCTGTATCTGGAACACCAAGTGCACCTAAACCATAAATGTATGCAGGTGCTTGAACTACACAAATGGCTATAGTCAACCATCTAGTGATTTGAGTAATTTTTTTTCTTCCACTTTCACCTTCCTTTTGAAGCTTTTGTAAATAAGGTAATGCAACACCCATTAATTGAACTACAATTGATGCAGATATGTAGGGCATTATCCCAAGTGCAAAAACTGATGCATTAGCAAATGCACCTCCTGTAAAAGCATTTAACAAACCAAGTAAGCCACCATCACCTGCAATCTGAGCATTTGCAATAATATTATAATCAACACCAGGAAGAACTACCTGAGCACCTAAACGATAGACAGCTAAAAATAAAAGAGTAATAAGAATTCTATTTCTTAACTCCTCAATAGTCCAAATATTTTTTAATGTTTCTATAAATTTTAACATTTAAACAATTTTAATTTCACCACCAGCTTTTTCAATCATTTTTTTAGCCGACTCAGAAAAACTATGAGCTTCAACTTTAACTGCAGATTTTAGTTCTCCTCTTCCTAAAATTTTAACAAGATCTTTCTTTTTAACAAATCCATTATTAATTAATGTTTCAATATCAATAGTTTTTTTCTTTACTTTTTTATTATCAATCAATAATTGTATTGAGTCAAGATTTACAGGTTTGTATTCTACTCTATTAATATTTGTAAAACCAAATTTTGGTATTCTTCTTTGCAATGGCATTTGACCACCTTCGAATCCAAGTTTTTTTGAATATCCTGACCTGGATTTAGCACCATTATGTCCTCTTGTTGATGTACCTCCTTTTCCTGAGCCTTGACCCCTGCCAATTCTCTTCTTTTTACTTGTAACCGATCCCTTTTGGGGGCTTAAATTTGATAAATCCATTTTATTCAATAACTGTAATTAAATGACTGACTTTTGCTATCATTCCTTCAATTGAAGGAGTTTTCTTATGCTCAACAATATGACCAATTTTTCTTAAACCAAGGGCTTCAAGAGTTTTCTTTTGATCTTTTGGCCTTCTAATTTTACTTCTAATTTGTTTAATTTTAATTGTACTCATAATATTAACCATTAAATACTTTATCTAAAGAGATTCCTCTTTCTTGCGCAACTTTATTAGCATCTCTTAATTTAAAAAGAGCATCAAATGTAGCTTTAACAACATTGTGAGGATTAGAAGACCCTTGTGATTTTGACAAAACGTCTTGTACTCCTACTGCTTCTAAAACAGCTCTAACTGCACCACCAGCAATAACACCAGTACCCTGAGATGCAGGTTGAATATACACTCTTGCACCACCATGCTTACCTTTTTGTTCATGAGGAATTGTTGAATTAAAAAGAGGGATTTTAACTAAATTCTTTTTTGCATCTTCAACTGCCTTTGATATAGCTATTGATACCTCCTTAGCTTTACCTAAACCATGACCAACTACACCTTCCTCATTACCAACAATTACAATTGCTGAAAAACCAAATGCACGTCCACCTTTTGTAACTTTTGTTACCCTTTGAATACTTACTAATCTATCTTTTAGATCTAGTCCTCCAGGCTTAACAAATTCCATATTTTTTTTCTTCATACTAATTAAAAATTTAATCCAGCTTCTCTAGCACCTTCAGCTAAAGATTTTACTCTACCATGATATAAATATCCATTTCTATCAAAGGATATTTTTTTAATACCAGCCTTAAGAGCTTTCTTTCCTATTGAATCACCAACAATTTTAGAAATTTCTGTTTTATTTGTTGTTTTTAATTTTAAATCCTTATCAGTTGATGATGCTGCAACAATTGTGTTAGCACTTACATCATCAATGATTTGAGCATAAATTTCTTTATTACTTCTAAAAACAGTTAATCTTGGTTTATCCTTAGTTCCAAAAACTATTTTTCTAATTCTCTTTTTAATTTTATTTCTCTTTAATGTTGTTTTCTTAGTCATTTTAGTTTTATTATGCAGATTTACCTGCTTTTCTTCTTATTTGTTCACCAACATATCTTACTCCTTTACCTTTATATGGCTCAGGCTTTCTGAATGATCTAATTTTTGCAGCAACCATGCCTACTAATTGTTTATCATGAGAAGTAAGTTTTATAATTGGATTAGCCCCTTTTTCACTAATAGTTTGGACTTTTACTTCATCAGCTAACTTAATAACAATGTTGTGAGAAAAACCTAAGGCTATTTGTAAATTCTGACCTGAGTTAGAGGCTCTGTAACCAACACCAACTAATTCTAAGTCTATGGCATATCCTTCACTAACACCTGTAATCATATTTGCAAATAACGACCTATACAATCCATGCTTAGATTTATGTTCATTATTATTCTTTTCTCTTGAAACTAAAAGTTGATTTTCTTTCTTTTCAACGGAGATAGTATCGTAAGTTTGAGTCAAAGAACCTAATTTTCCAGATATTATAACATCTTTAGGATTAATTTGAACATTAACACCTTCAGGAATCAAAATTGGACTGTTACCTACTCTAGACATAATTATTAATTAATAAACATTACAAATTATTTCACCACCAAGGTTTTCACTTTTAGCTTTTTTTCCAGTCATCAAACCTTTAGATGTGGAAACTATACTTATACCTAATCCATTCAATACTCTAGGAATAGTCTTACTATTGGAATATTTTCTTAATCCAGGCTTACTAACTCTTTGAAGATTTTTAATGACAGGCTCACTAGTAATCTTGTCATATTTTAATGCAATTTTGATAATACCTTGCAGATTATCATCAATAATTTTATAATTAAGAATAAAACCTTGGTCTACCAATATTTTAGTAATTTCTTTCTTGATATTTGAACTAGGAATTTCAACAGTTTTTAAACCTGCTTGATTTGCATTTCTAATTCTAGTTAAATAATCTGCTACTGGATCTGTATTCATTTCTTATTTTTTTACTACCAACTTGCTTTTCTTACTCCTGGAATTAAACCTTTATTGGCCATTTCCCTAAACATTACTCTCGAAATTCCAAATTGTCTCATATAGCCCTTTGGTCTTCCTGTAATTTTACATCTGTTATGTGCTCTAACAGGTGATGAGTTTTTTGGCAGTTTTTGTAAACCAACATAATCACCAGCAGCTTTCAAAGCTTTCCTTTTATCTGCGTACTTTGCACACATTTTTGCTCTTTTTACTTCACGAGCTTTCATTGATTCTTTTGCCATATACTAATTCTTTTTAAATGGTAATCCCAATTCTTTTAATAAACTTTTTGCTAAACTATCATCATTTGTTGATGTAACAAACGTGATATCCATTCCTGAAATATTATTTATTTTATCAATATCAATTTCTGGAAAAATTATTTGCTCAGTAACTCCTAAAGTGTAGTTACCTCTGCCATCAAAGCCAGAGTTTTTAATCCCTTGGAATTCTCTAACTCTTGGCAAAGCTGCTGTTATTAGTCTATCTAAAAACTCATACATTATATTTCCTCTTAAAGTTACTTTAGCTCCAATAGGCATACCTTTTCTAAGTTTAAAAGTTGCAACATCTTTCTTAGATTTTGTTGCAATAGCTTTTTGACCAGAAATTGATGTTAATTCTTCAACAGCATATTCAATAAGTTTTTTGTCAGAAACAGCTCCTCCCACACCT
Source organism: Cryomorphaceae bacterium (assembly GCA_003331885.1). GTDB lineage: Bacteria > Bacteroidota > Bacteroidia > Flavobacteriales > Flavobacteriaceae > Eutrophosalina. The sequence goes on from QOPZ01000002.1 coordinate 51,596, forward strand.
CTACTTATAACAATCTTTTTTAGCTTAGGAACCTCCATAATGTTCTTTAAACCATGAGCTTCTTTAATAGCATTAGTTGCATTTTCCTTATAATCTTTCTTTAATCTAGGTATGTAAGACATAATTATATAATTTCTTTAGTTTTAATTGCAACTCTTACTTTTTTGCCATCTTCAACTTTATAAGTAACTCTAGTTGATTTACCATCTTTAGTTACAAAAGATAAATTTGAAACATGGATCGGTGCTTCTTTTTCTACAATACCACCTTTAGGGTTATTAGCATTAGGCTTATTATGCTTTTTAACCATATTCATACCTTCAACTAAAGCCTTATTTTTTGATCTAAAAATTTTTATAATCTTACCCGATGAACCCTTTTGGTCTCCGGCAATTATTTTTACGTTATCTCCAATTTTAAATTTCATAATTATAAAACTTCAGGTGCTAATGATACAATTTTCATAAAATTTTTATCTCTAAGCTCTCTAGCAACAGGCCCAAAAACTCTAGTTCCTCTCATCTCACCCGCTGCATCTAATAAAACACATGCATTATCATCAAATCTAATGTAAGAACCATCCTTTCTCCTTACTTCTTTTTGAGTTCTTACAACAACAGCCGTTGAAACTTGTCCTTTTTTAACAGTACCATTTGGAGTTGCTTGTTTAATTGTTACAACAATCTTATCTCCTAATGAAGCATACCTTTTTTTTGTTCCACCAAGAACTCTAATGGTCAAAACTTGTTTTGCTCCTGTGTTGTCTGCGACTAATAATCTACTTTCTTGCTGTAACATATATTATTTAGCTTTTTCAATTATTTCAACCAATCTCCATCTTTTATTTTTACTAATTGGCTTAGTTTCCATGATTTTTACAACATCACCTTCTCCACATTCATTTTTTTCATCATGAACTTGATATTTTTTTGTTTTTAAAACGAACTTCCCATACATTGGATGTTTAACTTTACCAACTTCAGAAACAACTATAGATTTTTGCATTTTATTACTAGTAACTATGCCAATTCTTTCTTTTCTTAAATTTCTCTTTTCCATAATTATTTATTAGTTCTTTTAAAAACTTCTGTTTTTAATCTAGCTATCGTTCTTCTTAAATTTCTGATCTGAAGAGGATTCTCAATAGGTGAAACTACATGAGTAAGTTTTATATCATGTAAGCTCTTTTTTAAAGCATCAAGCTTATCATTAAGCTCATCATCAGATAATATTATAATTTCTTTTTGTTTCATCATTTATACAAGTTCATAATCATTAGCAATAATAAACTTAGTTTTTACAGGTAATTTTTGAGCAGCTAATCTTAAAGCTTCTTTAGCAGTATCTATATCAACACCAGCAACTTCAAACATAATTCTACCGGGCTTAACAACAGCAACAAAATACTCTGGAGCACCTTTACCTTTACCCATTCTAACCTCAAGTGGCTTCTTAGTTATAGGTTTATCTGGAAAAATTTTAATCCAAAGCTGACCTTCTCTTTTCATATATCTAGTTGCAGCAATCCTTGCAGCTTCAATCTGTCTGGATGTAATAAACTTAGACTGAAGAGATTTGATACCAAACATACCATTGGATAATCTGTGACCTCTTTGAGAGACACCCTTCATCCTGCCTTTTTGCATTTTTCTAAATTTCTGTCTTTTTGGTGATAACATATCTTAATTTATCTTCTTCTTTGTTTATTATTTTTCTTTTTCTTAACCATACTTAAACCAACAAGTGGAGAAAGTTCTCTTTTTCCATAAACTTCTCCTTTCATAATCCATACCTTCACTCCAAGTCTACCATAAGTTGTATGCGCTTCAACTAATGCATAGTCAATGTCAGCTCTAAATGTTGAAAGTGGAATTCTTCCCTCTTTATAAGATTCTGTTCTAGCCATTTCGGCACCATTTAATCTTCCAGAAATCTGTACTTTTATTCCTTCAGCATTCATTCTCATTGTTGCAGCAATTGACATTTTAATAGCTCTTCTAAATGAAATTCTATTTTCAATTTGACGAGCAATAGATGATGCTACTAATTGAGCTTCAAGTTCTGGTCTTTTAATTTCAACGATATTTAGTTGAATATCTTTACCAGATAATTTTTTTAATTCTTCTTTTAATTTATCAACTTCCTGTCCCGCTTTTCCAATAATAATCCCAGGTCTAGCAGTCGTAATTGTTATAGTTACTAACTTTAATGTTCTTTCAATGATAACTCTTGAAACACTCGCTTTAGCAAGACGAGTGAAAATATATTTTCTTATTTTATCATCTTCTGCAATCATATTTCCAAAACTCTTACCACCATACCAGTTAGATTCCCAACCTCTTATGATTCCTAGTCTATTTCCTATTGGATTAGTTTTTTGTCCCATAATTAATCTTGAGTTTGATTTAAATTATCTAAAACTAAAGTAACATGATTGGATCTCTTTCTAATTCTATGAGCCCTTCCTTGAGGAGCAGGTCTTAATCTCTTTAACATTCCAGCACTATCAACTTTTATTTCACTTATATACAAATTTTCTTTTTCAATATCTGAATCAGGATTCTTTTGTTGCCAATTATTGATGGCTGATAATAAAAGCTTCTCCAATCTTAGAGAAGGTTGTTTTTGACTAAATTTTAAAATAGATAAAGCTTTATCAACTTTCTTACCCCTTACCTGATCAGCAACTAATCGCATTTTTCTTGGAGAAGTAGGACAATTATTAAGCTTAGCAAAAACTCTGTTTTTATTAAGCTCTTTTAATTCTTCTGCTTTATTTCTTTTTCTTGAACCCATATTATTTATTTTCTTCCACCCCCATGTCCTCTAAAAGATCTCGTAGGTGAAAACTCACCTAATTTATGTCCAACCATGTTTTCAGTGATGTAAACAGGAACGAATTGTCTACCATTATACACTGCAATAGTCTGTCCTACAAAATCAGGAATAATCATAGAAGATCTAGACCATGTCTTAATAACACTTTTTTTGTTTGAATCAAGATTAGCTTGAACTTTTTTCAACAAACTTAGTTTTACGTATGGTCCTTTTTTAAGTGATCTTGGCATAATTATTTTCTTTTTTCAATAATGAACTTATTACTAAATTTTTTCTTATTTCTTGTTCGGTATCCTTTAGCAGGTATACCTTTTTTAGATCTTGGGTGACCTCCAGATGCTTTACCTTCACCACCCCCCATTGGATGATCAACAGGATTCATAACTACGGCTCTTGTTCTAGGTCTTCTTCCTAGCCATCTTGATCTACCAGCTTTTCCAGAAACAACTAATTGATGGTCAGAATTAGAAACTAAACCGATCATTGCATAGCAATTAACAAGAATTAATCTAGTCTCACCTGATGGTAACTTGATAGTTGCAAACTTCCCATCTCTTGCCATTAATTGAGCAAATGAACCCGCACTTCTAGCAAGAACAGCACCTCTACCTGGTGTCATTTCAATACAACATATCGTAGTACCAAGAGGTATCGATGAAAGTGGCATACAATTACCTATTTGAGGAGAAACATTATCTCCTGAAACAACTTTTTGTCCAACTTTTAAACCTTTTGGAGCAACAATATATCTCTTCTCACCATCTTCAAACTTGATTAGTCCTATAAAAGCAGATCGATTTGGATCATATTCAATACTGAGTACCTCAGCATTTTCATCTTTTCTATCTCTTTTGAAATCAATAAGTCTATATTTTTTCTTATGACCACCACCTCTATACTTCATGGTCATTTTACCCTGACTATTTCGTCCTCCAGACCTTTTAGCTGGAACTAATAAAGATTTTTCAGGCTTATTAGTAGTAATAGCATCAAAACCATTCACGGTTCTTCCTCGTTGTCCTGGTGTTATCGGTTTTAATGATTTAATTGGCATAATAAATATTTATAGATTACTGTAAAAATCAATTGTATCTCCTTCAGCAAGTTGAACTATAGCTTTCTTTATAATCTTTGACTTAGTATTCTGAATACCTTTCTTAGTGTATTTAGTACTTCTTTCAGGACCATATATTTGAGTCCTAACTTTTTCAACAGTTACACTATATTTTTCCTGAATAGCTTTTTTAATTTGAATTTTATTAACAAACCTACTTACAACAAATGTGTAGCGATTTCTAAGTTCACTATCATTTGTAGCTTTTTCTGTAATAATTGGTTTTAAAATAATTTCCATTTTACTATCCTAAATTTGACTCAATTTTTTCAATTACATTTTCTTCAATAACTAAATGCTGAGCATTCATTATTTTGTAAGTTGAAATTTCTGAATCAGTAATCACCTCTGATTTATTTAAATTTCGCGCGGACAAATATACATTTTTATTAAGTCCATTAGTTACGAATAAGGTTTTTTTAGTATCCAGTCCAATTGCAGATAAAACATCAATAAAAGACTTAGTTTTTGGATTTTTAAAGTTTAAACTTTCAATAACAGATATAGACTTAGCTTTTAACTTGATTGATAATGCAGATTTTCTAGCTAATCTTTTTACATTTTTATTAAGTTTTATTCCATAATCTCTTGTTCTCGGTCCAAAAACAGTTCCTCCACCTCTAAATAATGGATTTTTGATGCTTCCTGCCCTTGCAGTACCAGTACCCTTTTGTTTCTTAATTTTTCTTGTACTACCCTTAATTTCACTTCTTTCTTTTGTTTTTGCATTACCCTGTCTTTGATTTGCAAGAAACTGTTTTACATCAAGATACACAGCATGTTCATTTGGATCAATTCCAAAAATATTTTTTGAAAGCTCAATTTCTCTTCCAGTTGTTTTACCTTTTATGTTTAAAACGGGTACTTTCATTACTTTCTTATTACAATAAATGAGTTTTTATGACCAGGGATTGCTCCTTTTAATACTAACAAGTTTTTTTCAGGAACAACTTTTAATACTTTTAAATTTTGAACAGTTACTTTAGAATTCCCAGTTTGACCAGCCATTCTCATTCCTTTGAATACTCTTGCTGGGTAAGATGCAGCACCAATTGAACCAGGAGCTCTTAATCTGTTATGCTGACCGTGAGTAGCCTGACCAACTCCAGCAAATCCATGTCTTTTAACTACACCCTGAAAACCTTTTCCTTTTGAAATACCTGAAACATCAACATACTCACCTTCAACAAAGTGGTCTACATTAACTACATCACCAATGTTTAGCTCTTTCTCAAAATCTTTAAACTCAACAAGTTTTCTTTTTGGATCTGTTTTTGCTTTTTTAAAGTGTCCAGTTTCAGCCTTGTTAAATTTATTTTCTTTTTTATCAAGAAAACCTAACTGAACAGAGCTATATCCATCTTTTTCTTCATTTTTAACCTGAGTTACAATACATGGGCCAGCCTGAATAATAGTGCAAGCTAAATTTTTACCCTCATTATCATAGAGGCTAGTCATTCCAATTTTTTTTCCAATTAGTCCAGACATATTATTATTCTTTATACTTTAATCTCAACTTCAACTCCACTAGGTAATTCCAATTTCATAAGAGCATCAATTGTTTTAGATGATGAACTATATATATCCAGCAACCTTTTATATGAGGATAACTGAAATTGTTCACGAGCTTTTTTATTTACGTGAGGAGATTTTAATACTGTAAATATTTTCTTCTTGGTTGGAAGAGGAATTGGACCAGTAACAATTGCACCAGTTGTTTTGACAGTTTTTACAATCTTCTCAGCTGATTTATCAACCAGGTTAAAGTCATATGATTTTAGCTTTATTCTAATTTTCTGACTCATAATTATTCTTGATTAACTCCTTTAATTGATGCTATTACTTCATCTGAAATGTTTCTTGGTGTTTCAGCATAGTGCGAAAACTCCATTGTAGATGTAGCTCTTCCTGAACTCAGAGTTCTCAGAGCTGTTACATATCCAAACATTTCTGATAATGGAACCATAGCTTTCACTACTTTAGATCCAGCTCTATCATCCATGTTATTAACTTGACCTCTTCTTCTATTCAAATCCCCAACAATATCACCCATATTTTCTTCAGGAGTTAGAGCTTCTAGTTTCATCATTGGCTCCATAATAACTGATTTAGCTAATCTTGCAGCTTCTTTGAAACCTAACTTAGCAGCTAATTCAAATGAAAGAGAATCTGAATCAACAGGGTGGAATGATCCATCTGTTAATGTTACTTTAAGAGAATCAATTTCAAATCCAGCAAGGGGTCCGTTTTTCATAGCATCTTTAAATCCTTTTTCAACCGATGGAATATATTCTTTTGGAATATTACCACCTTTGATCTTATTAATAAATTCTAATCCCTCTTTCTCTTCTTCACCAGGCTCCATAGTAAATACTATATCAGCAAATTTACCTCTACCACCTGTTTGTTTTTTGTAAACCTCTCTGTGTTGAGCTGAAGCGGTAATTGCTTCTTTATATTCCACCTGTGGTTTACCTTGATTAACCTCGACTTTAAATTCTCTTCTTAATCTGTCAACAAGGATGTCTAAGTGCAATTCACCCATTCCAGAAATAATTGTTTGACCAGATGCTTCATCAGTTCTGACTTGGAATGTTGGATCTTCCTCTGCTAATTTTGATAATGCAATACCTAACTTATCTACATCAGCCTTAGTTTTAGGTTCAACGGCGATACCAATAACAGGATCTGGAAAAATCATACTTTCCAGAATAATTGGATGTTTTTCTGAACTTAGAGTATCTCCTGTTTTAATATCCTTAAAGCCTACCGCAGCACCAATATCACCAGCTTCAATAAAATCAATAGCATTTTGTTTGTCAGCATGCATTTGATATATTCTAGAAATTCTTTCTTTTGATTCAGATCTATTATTAAAGACATATGACCCGGCATCAAGTCTTCCAGAGTATACTCTAAAAAATGCTAGTCTACCCACATATGGATCAGTTGCTATTTTAAAAGCTAAAGCAGAAAAAGGTTCTGAAACAGATGGCTTTCTTAAAATTTCACTATCATTATCTGGGTCAGTACCAACAATAGCTTCTTTATCAATAGGAGATGGTAAATATCTACAAACACAATCTAAAAGAAATTGTACTCCTTTATTTTTAAATGCAGATCCACAAACCATTGGAATAATGCTCATATCCTGAGCTGCCTTTCTTAATGCTTCATGAATTTCATCTTCTGATATCGATTCAGGATCTTCAAAGAATTTTTCTAATAAATTATCGTCATATTCAGCAACAGCTTCTATTAGATTTGCCCTATATTTTTCAACTTCATCCTTCATATCTTCAGGTATATCAACAACATCGAAAGTTGATCCTTTATTTTCCTCATGCCAAACAATTCCACGATTCTTAACTAGGTCTATAATACCTTTAAAATCTTCTTCATTTCCAATTGGTAGAACAATAGGAACTGCATTAGATTTTAACATAGTTTTTATTTGGTTGCAAACTTTAAGGAAGTCTGAACCTTGTCTGTCCATTTTATTTACAAAGCCCATTCTTGGAACTTTATAATTATCTGCAAGTCTCCAGTTTGTTTCAGATTGTGGTTCTACACCATCAACAGCACTAAATAAAAAGACTAGACCATCTAAAACTCTCAAAGATCTATTAACTTCAACAGTAAAGTCGACGTGGCCTGGTGTATCAATTATATTAAAATGATAAGGCTTAGATCCTTCAACTTTTTTACCTTGATCTGTAGGAAAATTCCATGTACATGTTGTAGCAGCTGAAGTAATTGTAATTCCTCTTTCTTGTTCTTGCTCCATCCAATCCATGGTAGCAGCTCCATCATGAACTTCACCAATTTTATGACTCACACCTGTATAATATAGAATTCTTTCTGTAGTGGTAGTTTTACCAGCATCAATGTGCGCAGCAATTCCAATATTTCTAGTATATTTTAAATCTCTTGCCATTGTTTTAGAATCTAAAGTGTGAAAATGCTTTATTTGCCTCAGCCATTTTGTGAGTATCTGTTCTCTTTTTTACCGCAGCACCTTCTTCTTTTTGAGCAGCAAGAATTTCAGAAGCTAATTTTTGTGCCATAGATTTTTCATTTCTTTTTCTTGCAAAACTTATTAGCCATTTCATACCAAGAGAGATTTTTCTGTCAGCTCTTATTTGCATTGGAATTTGAAATGTAGCTCCACCAACTCTTCTACTTCTAACTTCAACTTGGGGCATTACGTTAGACAAACCTTCTTTCCAAATTTCAAGTGATGATTTTTCAGAATCTTGCTTTTTACCCTCAACTATATCAAGAGCATCATAAAATATTTTAAGGGAAATAGATTTTTTTCCGTCTAACATTAACATGTTGACAAATCTGGTTACTAGTTTATCGTTAAATTTCGGATCTGGAAGTAGAGGACGTTTTTTTGCTTTTCTTTTTCTCATTTTATTTTAATTGAGCGGTTCATTAAAAATTGAACATCACTTTTTAGCCTTTGCTTTTTTTGCACCATACTTTGATCTTCTCTGTAATCTTCCTTCAACCCCAGCAGTATCAAGTGCTCCTCTTACAATGTGATAACGCACACCTGGTAAATCTTTTACACGTCCACCTCTAACCAAAACTATTGAGTGTTCTTGTAAATTGTGACCTTCACCTGGTATGTATGCATTAACTTCAATACCATTAGTTAGCCTAACTCTGGCTACTTTTCTCATGGCTGAGTTTGGTTTTTTAGGAGTAGTTGTATAAACCCTAGTACAGACGCCTCTTTTCTGAGGACAACCTACTAAAGAAGCAGACTTACTTTTCTTAACAATTTTTTTTCTTCCTTTTCTAACTAATTGTGATATAGTTGGCATATTCTTATATTTTCCCTCTTAAAAGGGCTGCAAATGTATAATAATTTTACAACTATTCAAACCAATGGAAAAAAAAAACCAATAAATATTAATTGATGTTTTAAAATGTATATATATATAATGTATAATATCAATATTTTTGTTTTTATGGAATTATCAATAAAGAATACCTAAAATTATGGATAATTTAAAAAAACATTGCTTTTTTTGTACCTCTGAAAAAATGCATTTTTTGTTTTTTTTCTTGATTTATTAACAATTTATTAACATATTTGCACGTTACAAATAAATAAATATTATGAAAAAACTATTTTTTAAAGCATTGTTTATGTCGTTTTTAATGGCATTTCAATTAAGCTTTGCTCAAAAAACAGTTTCTGGTACGGTTACAGATGATAACTCGGTTCCACTTCCTGGAGCTACCGTTATTGTTGAAGGTACTTCAAATGGTGTTACAACTGACTTTGATGGAAATTATTCTATCTCAGCCTCTGAGGGTGATGTCTTAGTTGTTAGCTTCGTTGGGTACGCTACTGCATCCTCAACTGTTGGAGCATCAGCAACTTTAAACTTTAGCCTTTCACCATCAAGTGCTCTTGAAGAGGTTGTAGTTACAGCCCTTGGTATTTCCAGAGATAAAAAATCTCTTGGATTTGCTCAGCAAACTGTTTCTGGTGATGTAATTGCTGAAAGTAAACAAGTTGACCTTAATGTCGCTTTGACAGGTAAGGTTGCCGGTGTTCAAATGATTGGCGGATCAAGTTCAACATTTGATAACGGTTTCTTAAGATTAAGAGGTGAATCTGACGTTTTATATGTAGTAGATGGTGTAAAAGTTTATGCTATGTCTGACATTAACGTTGATAACATTGCTAACATATCGGTACTTAAAGGTGCTGCTGCGACTGCTCTTTATGGTGCAGATGCAAAAAGTGGTGTAATCGTTATTTCATCTAAAAAAGCTAAAGCTGGTGAAAATAATTTCACTGTTAATCATTCAACATCTATTAGTTCAGTTTCGTTACTTCCTAAGTATCAGAATGAATATGGTGGTGGATATTATCAAGATTGGGATTTATTTACTTACAATCCAGCTACAGACCCAGCTTCATGGGCTGCGTTTAATGGACATAAAATACCTTATTATGGTGCTGATGAATCATGGGGTCCTCCAATGGATGGAACTATGGTTAGACACTGGGATAGTTGGATACCTAATCATCCTGAATTCGGTTCACTAAGAGCTTGGAATGCTAATCCTGATAACGTAAAAGATTTCTTTAATAATGGTGTTGAAAACAGTACTACATTAGCTTTTAATAGTGGTTCTGATACGGCTACTGTTAGAGGATCAATGAGATTAATTGACGAACAATTACCATTCCCTAACACAGATAGGAACCAAATTGATGTTAACATTACTGGTGATGTAAAAATTGCAGATCGTTTAACTGCATTCACATCTTTAAATTATCAGTATAGAAAAACAAAAAATTTCCCTGTTAATGGTTATAATGGTTTAGGTGCAAACTTTAGCCAATGGTGGCAACGTCAGTTGGATATGAACAGATTACAAGAAAATTATTTTTTCGAAGGTAATTATTATACTTGGAATAGAAGTTCTGCTAGAAATGCTACTCCTAGGTTTTGGGATGCTCCACAATTTGATTTCTATGGTGATGAAAACAACCAAAGAAAAAATACATTATTTGGAAATTTCGGACTTAATTTCGAATTAAATGATAATATAACTGCATCTGTTGAAGCTAGAAGAAGATTTAACTCATATGAATATAATGGAAGAACTGGCTGGGGTGGTATTGATCAAGCTTCTTACAATGAATCGACATCAAGATATGTTCAAAACGAGCTGGCTGCAACTTTACAATATGATGAAAGATTCGATGATTTCGATGTTTCAGCTATATTGGGTTATCAAGCTACTCAAAACAGAAATCAATCAATTGCTGCAAGTACTGTAGGTGGATTATCTATCCCTGATTTTTACAGCATCGCAACATCGGTTGATAGACCTAATTATTCTTCAACTTTATCAAAATCTAAAGTATTATCTACTTATGCCAGTGTATCTGTTGGATACAACAGTATTGCATATTTAGATGCTTCTTACAGATATGACTGGGGTTCAACTGCTAATCCTGATAAAAACAGAATTGAAACATGGGGTCTTTCAGGTAGTTTAATTCTTAGTGAATTAATTGATAGTGCTGACATAACTTTTGCTAAGTTAAGAGCTGGTTATTCTCAAGCTCCTGTATTCCCAGGTGTTTATGCTACGACTCAGGTTTATGGCGTAGGTACTGCTTATGGTACTAACCCAAGATTCTCTGTTCCAAATACTCAGTCAAACCCTAATTTATTAGGTGGAACAAGAAGTGAGTTTGAGGTTGGTGCTGAATTTAGTTTCCTTGATAACAAAATCGGTATTGACGTAACATATTTTGACAGAAAAGATAAAGATCAACCAATTTCTATTCCTGTAACTGGTTCTACTGGTTATACAGGATTAGCAATTAACTCTGGTGAATCTTCAGCTGAAGGTTTTGAGGTTACTTTAAACCTTAACCCTGTTTCAACTGCTGATTTCAACTGGGATTTTTCATTTAACTTTGCTACTTTAAATAAATATACAGATAAGCTTGCTGACGGAATTGATGTAAGAGTTCTTGATAGCTGGGCTTCTTGGTATAGTTTACAATTACAAGAAAGAGTTGGTGAAGAATGGGGTATGTGGGTAGGTAGAAAGAAAGCTAGAGATGCCAATGGTACTCAAATCTTGACTTCTACTGGTAGAGCAACCTATGATACTCAGCAAATTCTAGGTAATTTATTACCAGACTTTACAGGTGGTTTTAGTACTGCGTTTAGCTATAAGAATTGGGATTTAGGTCTTGGATTTGATTTCCAAAAAGGTGGTACTTTCTATTCAACAACAAACATGTTTACATACTACTCTGGTATCCACGAGGATACTGTAGGGCTTAATGCTAAAGGAAATCCTATGAGAGATCCTGTTTCAGCTGGTGGTGGAGTAAATGTTGTTGGTGTAACTGCTAGTGGTGAACCTGTTGATACATATTTATCAGCGAGTTACTATCATTACCAGCATTTCTTCGGAAATCACGAGAACTGGTTATATGATGCTTCTTATGTTAAGCTAAGAACTGCGAGATTAGGGTATAACTTCCCTAAAGATATGATTGATGGTACGCCATTTGAAAATATAAATCTTGCGTTGGTTGGTAATAACTTATTGTTATTGTATTCTAATATTCCTCATGGTGGACTTGATCCAAGTGAGATCGAAGGATCTGGATCAATTGCTACTGGATATAGAAATGTTGAAGGTGGTCAGTTGCCTCCATCTAGAACGATAGGTCTTAACTTAAGTCTAACATTTTAATATATAAATTTTATAAAATGAAAAATTTAATAAATAAAATTGGAGTTTTAACGTTAGTTTTCTCTTTCCTAATAGTTTCATGTGAAACTGTAGATTTTGGTGATGAGAATGTTAACCCAAACTCTCCAACTTCTAAAAAAACGGATGCACTTCTAACAAATGCTATGACATGGATGCCTAACATTGTTAGTCCTGTAACTCCTAACTATTATGTTCAAACTGTATCTGATGTAATTTATACATCATATTCAAGATATGACACTGAACAATGGTCATACAATGGTTATTATACTGGACCACTTAAAGATCTTCAGGAAGTTCTTGATTTAAATGAGAAATTTCCAACTGAAGTTACTGGTGGTGGTAGTAATGGTAACCAAAAAGCTGCTGCTCATATTATGATGGCTTATTATTATCTTAATATGACTGACAGATGGGGTATGATACCTTATTCAGAAGCTTTACAAGGTTCTGAAAATACATCACCTAAATTTGATTCTGTAAAAGATATCTTTACTTCTTTATTAGCTAATCTTGATGCTGCTATGGGAATGATGGATAACGGAGGGTTAAATGGTGATATTCTATTTGGTGGAAACATGAATGGATGGAGAGTAATGGCTAACACTATTAAAATGAGAATAGCTCTTAGAATGGCTGATGTTGATTCATCAACTGCTTCTAGTGTATTTAATTCAGCTTATAATAGTGGAGTTATCTCTAGTGGTGGTGATTTACACTATCCATATCTTACTAGTGATGCTTTTGATAATCCATGGCAAGATAGGTTTCAAACAAGATATGACTTTGTTGTAAGTGAAAAATTAATTGATCATTTAAAAGCAACTGGTGATCCAAGATTACCTTACATGGCTGACGGTACTGCTATTTCTAACGGTACTGAGTATGTTGGTCTTGAGTATGGTCTTGAAAATCCAGGAGTTTTAGATACTAATCTTTCTGGAATTGATGGAAGAATCATTTATGATGGTACTCAACAAGGTGGATGGATTGCAACATACTCTGAGGTATGTTTTGCGATGGCTGAAGCTTATGAGAGAGGTTGGACAACTGTAGGCGATACTCAAACATGGGTTAGACTAGGTGTTCAAGCTTCATGTGAAAGATGGGGTGTTTCATCTTCTGCTGCAGCTGCTTATGCGAACAGTATTACTGTTGGATCTAATGCAATGGAAACTATTGCAATGGAAAAGTGGGTAGATATGTTCTTACAAGGATACGAGTCATGGACTGAATGGAGAAGACTTGATTATCCTGTATTATCTCCTCCTGCTGCTGCAATTACTGGGACTGGAGTTCCTGTAAGAAATGGTTATGGTGGATTAGTTCCTACGCAAAACAAAGCTAGCTATGATGCTGCTGTTGCTGCTCAAGGACCTGACAACCAGGATACAAAATTATATTGGGATACTAAATAATTAGTATTACACATAAATTTTAAAAAGCGCCCTATTGGGGCGCTTTTTTTTTAAATTAGCTTTAATTAATAATTATGAAAAAAATCTTTATACTAATACTAATTGTAAACAGCCTAAATGGACAAAGTTTTACAGAACTTACAGAACAAAACTTATTTAGAGGTGGAAATGTTTTTCTTTTAGAAAAACTAAATAAATATGATAATGAAATTGATGGAACACCTTACCTAAATCCAGATTTTGATAAAGGAAAAATAGTTTTTGAAAATGGGAATTCATATGATGGGGAAATAAGAATTGATTTGGTTGCTCAAAATTTTCAAATAAGAGGAAAGAATGGAAAAATTACTCCTATCGAAGTAAATGATAAAGTTAAAATAGAAATGAACGGTAAAGAATATAAACTTCATGCTTTAAATTCTGTTGAGTATGGAGAAATTGGGATTTTAAGAAAATGTATAGAATTAGAAAAAATAAGTTTGTATTACTTTCCAAGAAAAAAACTTCAAAAACCTATTGAAGCAGGTATAAGTGCTCCAACGTCTGGATATGGTAAAACCGATAACCCTGAGTGGAAAGATGATGGATTTTACTTTTTTTTAATTGATGATAAATACATAAGAGTTCCCACAAAGCATAAAAAGCTATCTGAGTTAAAAGTTTTTGATGATCAGAAATATAAATCTTTTAGAAAGAAAAGCAAATTGGATCTAAAAAAAGAAAGCAAACTTGTAGAGTTAGTAAAATATTTTAATTCTAATTAATGAATTCAAATAAAGATTTCTTAATATATGGGAAAAGAGCTGTATACGAAGCGTTAGAAAATAATGTTGAAATTGATAAAGTATTTGTTGAGAAAAACAATTCTTTTGTAGAAAATATAAAATCTCGAGTTCATAAAAAGGGTATAAATATTTCCTTCGTTCCAATTGAAAAACTAAATAGGTTAACTAAAAATAACCACCAAGGAGTGGTCGCAACAATTTCACCAATATCTACTTTAAATATTAATGATCTAGAAAAACTAATTAATAATAAAAAATCTATTCTATTATTAATTTTGGATGGAATTACAGATACTAAAAACTTTGGAGCAATAGTCAGAAGTGCAGAGTGTTTAGGGGTGGATGCAATAATAATTTCAAAATCTGGGAGTTCACCTATAAATGGTGAAACAATAAAATCATCTTCTGGCGGTATTTTCAATCTTCCTATTTGTAAAGTTGACCATATAAAAGATGCTATTTACTTTCTAAAAGAAAATGATGTCGACATAATTGGAGCTGATGAAAAAGGTCCCAAATCTTTATATGATCATACTTTTGAATTAAGAACTGCTTTAATTATGGGATCTGAAGGATCAGGAATTAATAAATCAATACTTAAACTTTGTAATAAATCAATTAACATACCATTGCAAGGAAAAATATCATCTTTAAATGTTTCGGTTGCAACTGGAATTATATTAGCGGAAATTAAAAGACAGTTGTTCTAAATAATATCTTTAATTTTAATAAGGTTATTTACAATTATACATTTATCATGTTCTTTTTCACCAAAATTTATATAATGAATAGCATTCATTCCAACAGAGAGTGAGCCTAGTATGTCAGCTTCAAAACTATCTCCAATCATTAGTGATTCTTTTGCAATAGAATTTGAATCTTTTAATGCATGATTAAAAATTAAAGGATTTGGTTTTTTTACTCCAATACTTTCAGAATCATATACAGAGTCAAAAAAAATATCAATTCCAGAATTTTTAAGTTTATTAGCTTGTACGTTTCTAAAGCCATTCGTGATAAGAAATAATCTGTATTTATTCTTTAAGTATAATAATAATTCGTGAGCTCCATCAATTAAATAATTGAATTTGGGAAGATTTTCGATATAATCATACGATATTTTATTAATTAAATCACTCGAGACATTAATATTTAATTTTTTAAATACATCATTTAGTCTATTATATCTTAGATATTCTTTAGAAATAACCTCATTTCGATATAAACGCCAATATTTAAGATTTATTGGAACATAAACTACCAAAAAAGAATTTAGATCAATGTCTAGATTATATTTTTTAAATAATAATTCAAATGTTAAAGCTGAATTTTTTTCAAAATCCCATAAAGTATGATCTAAATCAAAAAATATATTTTTAATTTCCATTTGAAATATGAAATTTAAGTTTTTCAATACTCATGGAGCCAAAATTTCCTGAACTCATTAATAATAGACAAGTGTTTTTGTAATCCATTGAAATTAGATAGGTAAATAAATCATTTGAATTATCAATTATGATCAAATTATTAATACCAAATGCTTTAGAGATTATTTCGTTATTTATAGAATTAGTAGAATCCAATTTTTTATTCTGTTTGTCAATAAACACAATAGGTAAGTCACAGTTATCCAAAGTTCCATTGTATTGACTTATGAAGTCTAAATTTAAGCTGCTAAAAGTATGCAATTCATAAACGCAAATAATAAAAGTGTCAGTAAAGGTTTCGCTTACAGCATTAACACTAGCAGTTAATTTACTGGGTGAATGGGCAAAATCACGAATTAATAGATTTTTTTTATCATTATAAATTATTTGAAGACGCTTACTAGCACCACTAAAAGATGAAATTGAATTATAAAAATCGTTATCAAAAACTCCAAGAAGTGAACAAATTTTTCTGGCTCCCTCAAGGTTCGATAGATTATGCTTACCAAAAATTTGAAGAGGTATATCACCTTCATCAGTATTAATGAAAATTTTGTTATTTAAAATTTTAAAATCAGGTAAATTATAATAAATTTTACGAATAAAACTTTCATTCTTAAGTACAATATCTTTCACTATTGTATCTGATTCATTATAAACCAATACACCTCCGTCAACAATAGTATCAATAAAGGAAGAAAACTGTTTAGCATAAATATCAGGAGATTCAAAAACATTTATATGATCCCAAGATATACCTGAAATTAAAGCAATATTAGCTTTATATTTAAGAAACTTGGGAGATAAATCAATTGGAGATGAAAGATATTCATCGCCTTCAATAATAATAAATTCATTCTCATCAGAAAGTGAGACTGTATCTTCAAAACCATCAAGCTGAGCACCCAATACATAATCAACATTTATGTTATTATTTTTTAAAACATGAAGGATCATAGAAGTAATAGAAGTTTTACCATGACTACCACCAATGACAATTCTTGTTTTATTTTTAGAAACTTTAAAAATAAAATCAGGATATGAATAAATATCTAATCCTATTTCCTGAGCCTTTAATAATTCAGGATTATCATGTTTGGCATGCATTCCAAGAATAACAAAATCAATTTTATTATTGATATTATTAGCATCCCAACCTAAGGAATTTGGAATAAGGTCATGTAATTTTAAATGTGAAAGCGAAGGTTCATATAGTTTGTCGTCGCTTCCTGTAACATTATAACCAATTTTTTTTAGTGAGATAGCTAAACTATGCATTACGCTACCACCAATTGATATAAAATGTACATTACCCATATGCTCTAGTAATTATTGTAAAATATTTCTGATTTTTTACCTTCTTCTTCAGATATTTTATAAATATTTTCAAGAATATATTTTGCCTTTTTATTTCCGCCTCCAAAAAACCTTGGAACTCTTAAATATATCTCCAGTAATGTACGGTTAATTTGTAAGTCATTCTTTTTAATACCAAATGCATTTTCAAATTGCTTAATCATCTGTCTAACATACTTAACCTGCTGTAATCTAGGTAAAGACTCAACATACAAACCAAAGGAAACTGCATATTGGTAAACATATTTAAAATTATCTTGATTAGATATGGTCAGTTTTTCATAATATTTAGATGCTTTTAAAAACTCTTTATTCTTGTACAAAGAGTCAGCTATTTTTTCTATCAATGTTAAATCATTATCTTTCACTATCTCAGATTGAGAAAAAATTGAAAGAGAGAATAAAAGGAGAATTAATTTAACTTTTTCCATATCATGTCTTTAAGTTCTGTAATCCCACTCATTGTAACAGATGAGATATAATGTAAATCAATGTTTTTGAAATTTGATTTAAACTTATTTTTTATTTTAATAATACCTTTTTCATCTATTAAATCACATTTGGAAATAACTAAAAGCTTTTCTTTATCAATTAATTCTGAATTATATGTTTTTAATTCTTTGATCAATATATCATATGTCTTTTTAATATCCCCAGATTCAATAGAAATCAATATAACTAAAATAGAATTTCTTTCAATATGTCGAAGAAAATGATGCCCTAATCCTTTTCCTTTTGAGGCTCCTTCAATTATGCCTGGAATATCAGATATTACAAATGTATTATAGTCTCTGTGCTTTACAATACCAAGATTAGGCTTTAGGGTAGTAAATTCATAATTAGCAATTTTTGGTTTAGCATCAGTTAATACACTCAAAAGAGTTGACTTTCCAGAATTAGGTAAACCAACTAATCCTACATCAGCTAATACTTTTAATTCAATTGTCAATTTTTTTTCAACTCCACTTAATCCTGGTTGAGCATATCTAGGGGTCTGGTTTGTTGAGGACTTAAAATTCCAATTACCTAATCCTCCCTTACCTCCATCAACAACAATTTTTTTATCTCCATCATTAATTGATTCATAAAGAATTTGATCAGTTTCAGTGTCTTTTACAATTGTTCCAACTGGTACTCTAATAATTACATCTTTACCATTTGATCCTGAACTTCTTGATTTACTTCCATCTGCACCATTTTCAGCTTTAAAGTGCTTTTGAAATTTAAAATGAAAAAGTGTCCACAAATTCTTGTCAGAAACAATAATAACATTCCCTCCCCTACCTCCATTACCACCGTCGGGACCACCTTTAGCAACATACTTTTCCCTTCTTAAATGAGCAGAGCCCTTTCCTCCATTTCCTGATCTAACATTTATCTTGACGTAATCAACAAAGTTGTCTTCAGTCATGATATTTTTGAATCTATAATTGAAATTAACCTAGTTGTTACATCATTAAGATCACCAACACCATTTATGGAAATAAATTTTTTCTGGTTTTTATAAAAATCTATTAAAGGTTTAGTTTTTTTATCATATTCCTCTAATCTTTTATTTATTTTTTCTTCACTTTTATCATCGCTTCTGCCGCTTGTTTTTCCTCGATTAAGTAATCTTTCTATTAGTTTATTGTTTTCAACATCCAATGCAACAACCATATCAATATTTAATTCCATACTTTTTAATAAATCATCTAATGATTCGGCTTGAATTATTGTTCTAGGAAATCCATCAAATATAA
This sequence comes from Cryomorphaceae bacterium, assembly GCA_003331885.1. GTDB lineage: Bacteria > Bacteroidota > Bacteroidia > Flavobacteriales > Flavobacteriaceae > Eutrophosalina. Next base: position 70,556 of record QOPZ01000002.1, read on the forward strand.
ATCCATTACATGGCATAAAACTTTTAATTTCTTCTTTTAACATAGATATAGTTATTTCATCTGGAACCAATTCACCTTTACTCATAAACTGAACAGCAACTTTACCCAAATCTGTACCTTGTGATGTGTTTTTTCTAAACACATCCCCAGTTGAAATATGAACTAGATTGTAATTGTCTTTAATCAGAGATGCTTGTGTTCCTTTTCCAGACCCTGGCTTACCAAAAATGATAATATTTAACATAAAAGTAATTTTAAACAAATATACCTAATTACAGTACAAATTTTAAATTATAAAATTGAATATAATTTAATGTATTTTTGCAATCATGGATTCAAAATTATTTGGCAAAAAACTAGGAATTCTTGGTGGTGGACAGCTTGGAAAAATGCTTTTAGCTGAATGCAATAAAATGGGTATTTATACAAGTGTTTTAGACCCTAGTCCAGATTCTCCATGCAAAAATTTAGCAAATAAATTCTTTTGTGGTGATTTTAAAGACTACAATACAGTATTAGACTTTAGCAATGATTGTGATATAATTACATTTGAGATTGAGCATGTCAATGTCGAGGCTTTAGAATTTCTTGAAAACAATGGCAAGAAGGTATATCCTAAATCTAAAACCCTTAAAATAATTCAAGATAAAAATGAACAAAAATGCTTTTTTAAAAAAAATAATATCCCAACTGCTGATTTTAAATTTTTTTCAAATATTTCTGATTTTAAATCAGATTTAGAAAAAGATCAAATTAAATTTCCCTGTATTTGGAAAAAAACAAAGTTTGGATATGATGGTTTTGGAGTCAAGATTCTAAATTCAATTGATGATGTGAATGATTTACCTGAAACTGAAATGATTATAGAGGATTTAGTTCAATTTGAAAAAGAATTAAGTGTAATAGTTTCCCGAAATGTGTCTGGAGAAATCAAAAGCTTTGAAACAGTTGAAATGGAATTTAACTCCAATTCAAACCAAGTTGAATTCGTAATTAGTCCAGCTAAAATATCCCAAAAAATAAATAATTATGCTAAAGAATTAGCTGTCAAAATCTCAGAATCTCTTGATTGTGTTGGATTATTAGCCGTTGAAATGTTTTTAATAGGAGATAAAATATTAGTTAATGAAGTAGCTCCAAGACCACATAATAGTGGACATTTTTCTATTGAAGCTTGCAAAAGCTCTCAATTTCAACAACATATAAGATCAATTTTTAATTTAAAACCTGGAGAAACAAAACATAAAGGAACTTCAATTATGTTAAATTTAGTAGGCGAAGAAAATTATTTTGGAAAAGTATATTATGAAAATTTAGATAAAGTTTTTAGTTATGATTCAGCAAATCTGCACATATATGGAAAAAAAGAAACTAGACCAAACAGAAAAATGGGGCACATAACAATTATTTGTGATAAATTTGAGGATGCATATAAAAATGCTAAATTTTTAAAAGAAAATATTAAAGTTAAAAGCAAGTAAATGTCAAAAGTTGGTATTATAATGGGAAGCAAGTCAGACTATCCTATAATGAAGGAAGCTGAGAATATTTTAAAGGATTTTAAAATAGATTATGAAATTGATATTGTTTCAGCACACAGAACACCAGAAAAAATGATGGAATATAGTAAGAATGCTCATAAAAATGGTATTTCAGTTATAATTGCAGGAGCTGGTGGAGCTGCTCACTTACCAGGTATGGTTGCATCAAATACACCATTACCAGTTATAGGTGTTCCAGTTAAGTCTAGAAATTCAATTGATGGCTGGGATTCAATATTATCAATTCTTCAAATGCCAGGTGGAGTCCCTGTTGCAACAGTCGCTTTAGATGGAGCAAAAAATGCAGGAATCTTAGCTGTTGAAATTTTAGGAGCTAGTAACCCTAAAATTTTACAAAAGATTATTGATTATAAAAAACAACTTGAAAACAACGTAAAATCTTCATCTTTAAAAGATTAATCTTAGCAATTAAATTTATTAATTCACATTGTCAATAAAGAAGTTAAAAACTTTATTAAAAGTGCACGGTTTTTGACATTTATATTGAAGATTAATATTTAATTTTGAATTCAAATTAATGAGAACATTTTCTGACAGACATATCGGTATTTCTGAAGCTGATGAAAAATCAATGAAAGATTTTTTGGGAGTTGAATCCTTGGAGCAATTAATTCAAGAAACTATTCCTGATGAAATTAGAACAAAAGAGAAATTAAAACTTGATGATGCCATCTCCGAATCCCAATACTCAACTCACATATATCAGCTTTCACAAAAAAATAGATATTTTAAAAACTATATAGGATTAGGATATAATGAAGCAATCCTTCCACCTGTTATTCAAAGAAATATTTTGGAAAATCCTGGTTGGTATACAGCATATACCCCTTATCAGGCTGAGGTTGCTCAGGGTAGATTAGAGGCGTTGTTAAATTATCAAACTGTAATTTGTGATTTGACTGGGATGGAACTTTCTAATGCATCTCTATTAGATGAAGGTACATCTGCCGCTGAAGCAATGACAATGTTATTTGGATGTAGATCAAGAGATCAAATCAAAAATGGAGCTAACAAATTTTTGATTTGCAGTGATGTTTTTGACCAAACAATAAGCGTGCTTGAAACAAGAGCTGAACCACTTGGAATTAAAATTGAAATTGTTGATTATGATTCAATCAAAATAGATGAAAATATTTTTGGATGTATTGTTCAATATATTGGAAAAACAGGAAAAATAAATAACCTTGAAAATATTTCAAAAAAAATTAAGGAATCCAATTGTAAATTAATTATTGCTGCAGATTTAATGGCATTAAACTTATTGAAAGAACCTGCATCATTCAATTGTGATGTTGTTGTTGGTACATCACAAAGATTTGGGATTCCACTTGGATATGGAGGGCCTCATGCAGGATATTTTGCTACCAAAAAAGATTACAAAAGACATATTCCGGGAAGGATAATTGGTGTATCAAAAGATAGAAATGGTAACAGAGCTCTAAGAATGGCTTTACAGACTCGTGAGCAACACATAAAAAGAGAAAGAGCCACATCAAACATTTGTACTGCACAAGTTTTACTAGCTGTTATGGCAGGTATGTATGCTGTTTATCATGGTAAAAATGGATTAATTGAAATTGGTGAAAAAATTAATAGCCTTACTAAATTACTTGATGAAAAACTCAAATCATTAGGTTTAATTCAAGTGAATGATATTTATTTTGATACTTTACATTTTAAATATCCAACTAAAAGAGTAAAGGAGATTGCTATCGAAAATAAACTAAATTTTAATTACATAAATAATGATGAGTTTTCAATATCTATAAATGAAGCTACAGAAATTGAAGATGTTAATAAAATCATTCGAGTTTTTTCTGAAATAACCGGTAAAAAAATAGATTTTAATATTTCAAAAATCAATTTTAAATCCATACCTGAAATACTTAGTCGTCAATCCAGTTTTCTAGATGAAAAAGTTTTTAGCTCATACCATTCTGAAACTTCCATGATGAGATATATTAAATCATTAGAAAGAAAAGACCTTGCATTAAATCATTCCATGATTGCTTTAGGATCCTGTACTATGAAACTAAATGCTGCTGCTGAAATGTTACCACTAAGTTCTGCGCGTTGGAATAATATACATCCTTTTGCCCCTAGTAATCAAGTTGAGGGATACAATATAATGTTGAATAAACTTGAACAACAATTAAATGAAATAACTGGTTTTAGTGGTACATCTTTGCAGCCAAATTCAGGTGCGCAAGGAGAATATGCTGGTTTAATGGTTATTAGGTCCTACTTTAAAAGCATAAATCAAACTAATAGAAATATTTGTATTATTCCAGCGTCAGCTCATGGTACTAACCCTGCTTCTGCTGTAATGGCAGGAATGAAAGTTGTTGTAGTTGGAACTGATAAGTTTGGAAATATTGATGAAGTGGACTTAGAACAGAAAGCTAAAGAACATAGTGAAAATCTAGCTGCTTTAATGATTACTTACCCATCTACTCACGGAGTTTTTGAGTCTTCAATAAAAAGAATTACCCAAACAATACATGATAATGGAGGTCAAGTTTACATGGATGGAGCTAATATGAATGCTCAAGTTGGTTTGACTAACCCATACTCAATTGGTGCTGATGTGTGTCATTTAAACTTACACAAAACTTTTTCTATACCCCACGGAGGCGGCGGCCCAGGTGTTGGCCCGATATGTGTAGCTAAACATTTAGTAGACTTTCTACCCCAAACAGATAGAAATATTAAAAAAGAAAATGGAGTTAAAGCTATTTCAGCAGCCCCATGGGGGTCTGCAATGGCATGTCTTATATCTTATGGTTACATATCTATGATGGGGCCAGATGGGCTAAAAAAAGCTACGGAAATAGCTATTTTAAATGCTAATTACATTAAAAAAAGAATAGAAAAAGATTTTAAAATACTATATCAGGGAGAAAATGGAAGATCTGCTCATGAATTAATTATTGATTGTAGAGATTTTAAAGAGGAATACGGAATTGATGTTATGGATATTGCTAAAAGACTCATAGATTATGGATTTCATGCACCAACTGTGTCATTCCCTGTTGCAGGAACAATGATGATTGAACCAACAGAGAGTGAAAATTTAGAAGAAATTGATAGATTTTGTAATGCTTTAATTTCGATCAAAAGTGAGATTTTAGGTTGCTCAAAAGATGATGATTCTAACTTATTAAAAAACTCTCCTCATACTCAAAACACACTAACAAGTGATATATGGGAGTTTAAATATTCAAGAGTACAAGCTGCTTATCCAATTTCTTATTTAAAAGAAAATAAATTTTGGCCATCGGTTACAAGAATTGACGAAGCTTTTGGTGATAGAAATCTAATTTGTACTTGTGCTCCAATAGAAGATTATATTGAATCCTAATTAATTGCTATTTTTGAACAAAATATTAATATGCCGATACATATAACCGGTACAGGTTCATTTATTCCAGAAAATAAAGTTGATAATAATTCATTTTTAAATAAAGAGTTTTTTGATAAAGACGGGAATCCTTATCCAAACTCAAATCAAGAAATTATTGAAAAGTTTGAAGCTATAACAGGAATTAAAGAAAGAAGGTATGCGGATAAAGAACATACTAATTCAGATCTAGCAGCTTTTGCAGCAGCAGAAGCTATTAAGGATGCTAAAATTGATAAAGAGTCTATTGACTACATAATTGTAGCTCATAATTTTGGAAATATTGAGTATGGAACAAATCAATATATTTCTCTCCCATCAGTAGCTACATTAGTAAAGCATAAATTAGAAATTTCAAATGAAAATTGTGTTGCATATGATTTAATTTTTGGTTGCCCTGGTTGGATTGAAGGTGTCATCCAAGCAAAATCATTTATAATTTCAAAAATGGCTAAAAGATGTTTAGTTATTGGGGCTGATACTTTATCTAGAACTATTGATAAATCTGATAGAGATTCAATGATTTTTGCCGATGGAGCAGGTGCTTCAATAATTGAAGAAAAAAATAATTTAGGTGGTATTTTATCTCATAAAACTATCACCATAGCTGGTAAAGAAGCTTTATACCTATTTTGTAAAGAATCTTATAGTCCTCAAAATAAAGAAAACATAAAGCATATAAAAATGAATGGCAGAAAAGTTTATGAATTTGCTATTTCTAATATTCCTGGTGCTTTAAAAGCATGTTTAGAGGAAAGTGGAAAATCGATTGATGATGTAAAAAAAATATTCTTACATCAAGCAAATGAAAAACTTGATGAAGCTGTTCTTAAATATTTTTATAAACAATACGATAAGGAAATTCCTAAAAATATAATGCCAATCAGTGTTGATGTTTATGGAAATTCCTCAGTTGCAACAATACCAACGCTTTATGATATTGTATTAAAAACTAATTTTAAAGATCATAAACTAAAAAAAGGTGATGTCATTTTATTTGCTAGTGTTGGAGCTGGAATGAATATAAATGCTATAACTTATCAATTATAAATGGGAATTTTACATGACATTGGAAAGTATTTTTTAATGATTAAACTTTCTTTTAGTAAGACGTGTAAAAGAGAAGTTTTATATAAGCAAGTTTTTAAAGAGATCAATGATTTAATTCTTGATTCCATTCAAATTGTTTCAATATTATCTTTTTTCATAGGAGGTGTTGTTTCAATTCAAATGGCATTAAATTTAGAAAATCCTCTTCTTTCAAAAACACTAATTGGATATGCCACAAGACAGTCTGTTATTCTCGAATTTGCTCCAACATTCATATCAATAATCATGGCAGGAAAAGTTGGGTCTTACATTACTTCTAGTATTGGTACTATGAGGGTAACTGAACAGATAGATGCTTTAGAGGTAATGGGTATTAATTCTCTTAACTATCTTGTTTTTCCAAAAGTTATAGCAATGTTACTTTATCCTTTCATAATAACAATTGCTATGTTTTTAGGTATTATTGGTGGGCTATTAGCTATGACTTTAACAGGTGTGCCAAGTGAATCATATATTCAAGGAATACAAATGGATTTTGAATCATACCACATTACATACTCTTACATAAAAACATTAGTTTTTGCGTTTGTATTAGCAACAGTACCATCATACCATGGATATTATATGAAAGGTGGTGCATTAGATGTTGGTAAAGCCAGTACTAAGTCATTTTATTGGACTTCAATTATTATAATCATTTTAAACTATATAGTTACTCAACTTTTACTTGCATAAATGATAGAAGTCAAAAACATATATAAATCATTTAATAAAACACAAGTTTTAAATAAAATTGATACGATTTTTTATAGAGGAAAAACTAATTTAATAATAGGTCAAAGCGGGTCAGGAAAAACTGTATTACTTAAGTGCTTATTAGGTCTTTATGAAGTTGATTTAGGTGAGATATTGTACGATGGAATTTCTTCAAAAAATATGGGTATTAATGAAAAACTTGAAATTAGTAGACAAATGGGTATGGTATTTCAAGGCAGTGCATTATTTGACTCAATGAATGTTTTAGAAAATGTTAGATTTCCTCTTGATATGTTAACAGAAATTGATGAAAATGAAAAAAACGAGAGAGCCTTAAAATTTATAGAAAGGGTTAATCTTAAAGATGCAATTGAAAAACTTCCCTCTGAACTTTCCGGTGGGATGCAAAAAAGAGTTGCAATAGCAAGAGCTATTGTTCTGAACCCAAAATATCTTTTTTGCGATGAACCCAACTCTGGCTTAGACCCAAAAACAGCTATAGTAATTGATAAACTTATTCAAGAAATTACCAAGGAGTATAATATCACTACAATTATAAACTCACATGATATGAATTCTGTAATAGAAATTGGTGAAAATATAGTTTTTCTAAAAGAAGGACTTAAGATTTGGCAAGGAACAAATAAAGAAATCTTAAAGTCTAAAAATAAAGAAGTTGATGATTTCGTATACTCTTCAGAATTACTAAAAAAACTTAGAGGTTAATTAATATTACTTCTAATTTCAAATACATCATCATCTAATTGAAACTCTAACCAGCCTTGAATGTTTTTATTAAGTTTAATTTTTTCATCAATATTTAATTTTTCATCCCATTTTAATGAAAAAACTAATATTGTATCTACAGAATTAAAATCTGTCTTTATAGTTTCGAAAACTTCAAACTGTTTAAGGCTGGGATAAATTATTTTTACTTCTTTAGATAGGGAATTAAATATTAGTTTTTCTCTGCTTAATTTTTCTAACTCACTTAATCTTTTATTCAACTTATTTATCTCATTTGTCTTTGAAATAAGTTCAATTGAATCTCTATACCTCAATTCTTTAACAAACTCATTTGAATTTATTAAATTATTATTGTCTTGAACAAATTCAAGAGTTGCATTAATTAATTTCGAGTAAGTATCCTTCTTTTTATTAAGAAATGATATTGTTTCATCACTAAGAGGCTTTTGACCATAGGTGTTAATAGTAATTTTTGAATCACCATCATTATAATTAGAAGATGATCTTTCAAGTAGTAAATCATAGTTTGGTAATCCAACCAATTCATTTTTCAAAAAATTATCACTTTGAGAATCAAATCTGCTCTTATTGACCACTTTAGTAAAAGTGAAAATTGGATAAATAAGAATTAGTAAAGATGCAAAACTTATAGTTTTATTTATAAAGCTTCTTCTGGTTGAATTGGCATAATTAATTAATGGAAATCTTAAAATTTTTAAGACAAAATATGTTGCAACTATAATATACATACTATTTATAGTGAAAAGATACATTGCATTAAGAGCTTTAGTAAAATTTTCTTGTGCTAGATAAAAGCCAATAGTACATAGCGGTGGCATAAGAGCAGTCGCAATAGCAACTCCAAAAATAGCTGAGCTTATATTCTCTTTCTTGGTCTTAGCTATTATTAGTGCTAAGCCTCCAAAAAAAGCAATTAATACATCTCTTATATCAAATGATGATCTAGATAATAATTCTGAGGATTCATCGTTTATAGGAATAATTGCAAAAAATATATATGCAGTAATTACGCTTAAAAAAACCATAACTAAAAAGTTTATAAAAGAATTTTTAAGTGTTTCAACATCATTTGTTGCTATTGAAAATCCTAATCCTAAGATAGGTCCTAAAAGAGGAGAAATTAACATGGCTCCAATCACAACTGGTGTAGAATTAGCATTAAGACCTACAGATGCAATTAAAATTGAACAAATTAATATCCATGCTGTTGTTCCTTTCATGGATATATCTGCTTTTATGGAGTTTACCGTCGCATTTTTATCTACATCTTCATAGAAACTTAGTATACTCTTTAAAAAGACTATTATACCCTTAAATAAGCCAGATGCATTTTTTTTAATACCTGGTTGCTCAGGGTTCTCATTAAAGTCAAATTTTGTTTCCAATATTTATTTAATTTCTTTTAATCCTGTTAAGTCTGAAGAACTTCTTATTTTATCACCAAGCCCATCGATTATTTCAATATTATATTTAGAACAAATTGATGATTCTGGTATTTCATAATTTTTTCTATCTCCACCATTTGCAAAAATATCAGGTTTCAAAAATTCTAAAGATTTACATACAGTTTTATCTTCATCTACAGATAAGAAAACTTCATCAATATCTTTAATATTTTCAAGGATAACTACTCTATCTTTTTCATCCATAAAATATTTTCCTTTTTTTAAATTACATTGATGGTTGTTATTAACTATAACTACCAGCCAATCTCCAAGCTTTTTTGCAGTTTTAATATATTCAATATGTCCAACATGAATTGGGTCAAAATAACCGCTAATTGCAACTTTTTTCATAATAGTTCAACTTTGGCGTGAGGAAGAAATAAATAATTTCTTTTACTCATAGTTTCAATACAAAGATACCTTTTTCTTCTTTTTTTAATTTTTTTATAAACTTTACCGTTACCATATTTAAATTTTTTACCATCTTCAATTTTATCTAAATAAATAAAATCTTTATTACTACTATCATATTTATTTAGCTCTTTTACAAGTGGGCTGTCATATGAGAATGAAGATCTTGGGCTTATCATGTGAATATTCAAAAGTTCAAGTAGCTTATTTGGAAAAACTTTGCTGTTTAAAACTGGATTAAGCAATTTTTTATATTCATTCTTCCATCCAAGTCCATGTGGGGCTGTTTTAATTCTTTTTTTAAAAACATTGTAATGTGCAAACTCATGAATTATAACCAATAAAAAAAGATACTTATTATCAGTCTTATTTATAGTAATTATAGAATTGTTTTTACCCTTTCTAAAATCTCCATGTTTTGTTTTTCTTTTATTTACAACTTTAATTTTTAAGTCTTCAATTTCAATCAAACTTTTGACATAATGAATTGAATTTTTTGGAATTGAGGATAAAATATCAATCATGGAGTTGATGAAGAGACTGGAATAACTTTGCCATTAAAGAGCTTGGATCCAGTATTTGCAAAATTATATATGTAAGAAGCCATTTCATCAGGATCAACTTGGGCTTCATAACCAGGGAAAGCTTTTTTTAACATTGGAGTATTAACGGATCCCAATGATAGTGAATTGAATTTTGGTCCTGATTCTTTATATTCTTCAGCTAGAACTTCTGTTAAAATATTTAATGCTCCCTTACTTGCAGAATATGCAGCAAGACCTGGAAATTTAGAACTTCCAATTACTCCTCCAATACTACTAATATTAACTACGTGAGAGTCAATATTAAAAAAAGGAAGAAGTTTTTGAATCAAATATGCAACACTAAAAACATTAATATCAAAAACTGAGTAAAAATCATCTTTAGTTAATTCTTCAAAAGGTTTATTTATCAATTTACCAGCATTATTTATAACAATATCAATTGATTTATATTCATTTTTGATTAAATCAATTAATGTTTCAATATTTTCATTTTTAGAAATATCAAAATTAATGTGTTTAACTCCAATAAGCTTAGATTCAGATTCCGGTAAATTTGACCTTGATAAAGAAATAATTTTAAAACCATTTTTGGAATAAATTTTTAACAATTCTAGTCCAATACCTGAACTTGTTCCAGTTATCAATATATTTTTCATTAAACTAATATTGTTACAGGATTTTCAATATATCCTTTTAAAGTCTCCAGGAATAAAGATCCTGTAACTCCATCAACAGTTCTGTGATCACAAGCTAAAGTAAGTTTCATAGTATTGCTTACAACAATTTTGTCATCGATAACAACTGGCTTCTTAACAATAGTTCCAACAGATAGGATTGCAGAATTTGGTTGATTAATGATAGATGTGAATTCTTGAATTCCAAACATTCCTAAATTAGAAATTGTAAATGTACTTCCTTCAATCTCATCTGGTCTTAATTTTTTTGATTTTGCTCTAACAGCATAATCTCTAACTAGACTATTAATTGAGTGGAGTGACTCATTATCAGCAAATTTTATAACTGGCACAACAAGACCATCCTCAACCCCTACAGCTACTCCAATATGAATGTGATGATTAATTCTTGTTGATTTTTCCATCCATTGTGAATTTACTTGTGGATGTTTTTTCAAAGCAGCAGCACAAGCTTTTATAATAATATCATTAAATGATATTTTTGTATCAGGAATTGAATTATACTGCTTTCTAAATGCTATGGCATTGTCCATATTAAACTCAACTCCCAAGTAATAATGAGGAGCTGTAAATTTAGATTGACTTAGTCTTTTTGCAATCGCATTTCTCATGGAAGAATTTTGAATATCATCAAATGACTCTTCACCAACAACAGTCTTTATAATAGGTGGTGGCATTGATTTCTGATCTTCAATAATTTCAATGGGTTTGTTTTCATCTAAATTTAATTGAGAACTATTAAAATTATCCAGATCACTTTTGATTATCCTACCATTATCACCAGATCCTTGAATAGTTGATAAATCAATATTTCTTTCAGAGGCAATTTTCTTTGCAAGCGGAGATGCAATTATTCTTTTATCTGAATGAATAGGAACTGCCTCAACTTGTTCTGAGGATTGAGTGTTTTCCATTACGGAGTCAAGAATTTCAGTGGCAGAATCTTTATTAATTTCAGCTTCAGCACCTTCTCCATAACTCTTTAATAATTTTTCAACATCTACCTCACCATCAGAAATAATTGCGATTAAATCATCAACATTAACTGTTTCACCTGCCTGAACCCCTATATGAACTAGTTTTCCATTATAAAATGATTCAAATTCCATAGTAGCTTTATCAGTTTCAATCTCAGCTAAAATATCTCCTTCTGCAACATCATCTCCAACATTTTTTAACCATGATGATATTGTTCCTTCTTCCATTGTATCACTCAATCTTGGCATCTTAATGTATTCAACATTAGCAGAACTTTGTAATGAATTTTCATCAGGTGATTCAGGAATTTCTTCTGAACTTGTAATATTCAATTCAACTTCCTCTAATTTTTCTTGTTCATTGATTTGATCAACTAAATCTAATTGTGAATTTTCATTAGATAGCTCAGGTAATGAAATTAATGATGAAATGTCTTCGTTTTCTTCTCCGATTATACATAATAATGAATCTACATTAGCCGCAACTCCCTCTTCAATAGCAATATGAAGAAGAGTTCCCTCGTAAAAGGATTCAAATTCCATTGTTGCTTTATCAGTTTCGATTTCAGCTAAAATATCACCTTCTACTACCTTATCTCCAACTTTTTTTAACCATTGAGCAACAACACCCTCTTCCATGGTATCACTAAGTCTTGGCATTTTAATTACTTCTGCCATCTATTCTGGTTTATGTTTTAAAAAAGGGTAATCTTGCTGTTCGTAAACAGAATCATACATAATATTTTTTTCTGGATATGGAGATTCTTCAGCAAATTTTTCACACTCATTAACTTTTTGTTTAACACGAGCATCAATATCTAAAATTTCATTAGCAGATGCGTAATTATTTTGAATAATAATTTCTTTTACCTGAGTAATGGGATCAATTTTTCTATATTCTTGCACTTCCTCCTTTGTCCTATATTTTTGAGCATCAGACATTGAATGTCCTCTATATCTATAAGTTTTCATTTCTAATAAAGTTGGACCTTTATCAGATCTAGCTCTCTCAATAGCTTCGTCTAGAGCTTCAGCAACTTTAACAGGGTTCATGCCATCAACAGGTCCACAAGGCATTTCATACCCCAATCCTAATTTCCATATATCAGTATGATTTGAAGTTCTTTTTACAGATGTACCCATAGCATATCCATTATTTTCAACGACAAAAACAACAGGTAAACTCCATAACATAGCTAGGTTTAAAGTTTCATGAAATGAACCTTGCCTAACTGCTCCATCTCCCATAAAACATAAAGTAACCGCTCCTCTATTATAATATTTATCACCAAATGCCATACCAGCTCCAAGTGGAATTTGTCCACCTACAATTCCATGACCTCCATGAAAACGATATTCTTTAGAAAAAATATGCATTGAGCCTCCAAGTCCCATAGAGGTTCCAGTAGCTTTTCCATATAACTCAGCCATTACTCTTTTTGGATCAACACCCATTCCAATAGGCATAACATGATTTCTATAAGCAGTAATCATCCTGTCTTTTTCCATATTCATTACATGCAGAGCACCTGCAAGCACAGCTTCTTGTCCGTTATATAAGTGTAAAAATCCTCTGACTTTTTGTTGAATGTATACTGCCGCTAACTTGTCTTCAAACTTTCTCCAAAAAAGCATTTCTTCATACCAATTCAAATAAGTTTCTTTAGTTATAGGCTTCATATTTCACCTGCAAAGATAATTGAAATTTTTCAGTTAGTAGTACTGAAAAATATTATAAAAAAAAGATACTATTATTTTAGAAAAAGTCTAATTAAAATTAAAACCTAAAGACAATCTAATTGTATTTTCAAGCGGACTTATTACATCGGATGTTGAAATCAAATAAGATAAATCAATATTTAAATCTCTATCGGTTTCAAAGCCAGTACCAATAGTTACAAATTTTCTAGAACCTTTTAATTCATGTTCACTGAAATAACCTGATCTTATGAAAAATGATTTGTTAAAAGCATATTCTAAACCAAGAGAATATGTTAATTCTTTTATTTCTTCTGCCATTCCATCAGGAGCATCTCCAAAAGATTTGAACATTCCTTGCAAAAAACCAACATCAGGTTGACGATATGCAACAATTTCTCCGTTAGAATTAAGAACTTCTTCACTTGGAGATGGTACAAGTAATTTATTAATCTCAACTGTTAATGCAAGACTATTATTACTATCAAAAAGGAATTCAAATCCAGAACCTAATCTTAAGTTTGTTGGAATATAACTTTCTGATCCACCACTTACTTTAGAATATTTCATTTTAGGACCAATATTAGAAATATTAAAACCAGCTCTTAAAATACCATCAAAATTATTGTAGGATTTTACATCTGATTGGTAATAACCAGAAATATCAACAGCAACAGATGTTGCAGCCTCTGTTTCAGAATCTAAAGTTTGTAATTTTACATCAGACATTAAAAAACGACCCGATACACCCATTGCAAAACTCTCTGAAAGTTTCAATGAATAAGATGCGTCTAAAGTGAACTCATTAGGATTTTCAATAATTGGAATATCCAATGGATTTTGCAAAATATCTATATCACCGAGACTAAAATACTTTAAACTAGCACTCCACGAAGATCTTTCATTAATCTTATTGTAATAAGACACATTTGCTAAGAAAATATCGTTAACTAACTTGCTTAAATAAGGTGTATAGCTAAAAGCAATTCCAGATGAGTTTTCTGAAAAAATATACTTTGACGGATTCCAATGTTGAGAGAAATTATCTACGGATGTAGCAACACCTTGTTCACCAATTCCCGAAGCACGGGCATCTGATGATATCATTAGAAATGGTACGGCTGTAGTTATCACCCTCCTCTCTTGAGAGTAATTGTTAAAAATTGAGAGAAGGAAGACAAACAGTAATAATTTTTTATTCATTCTAATATTTTAAATTATATCAATAAATATACCTTTTATTTAAAGGTTTACTTTTTTAATTCTTTAATCTCAGCTCTTAATCGATCAATTTCAGCAGAAAGTTCCTGAACAGATTCAATAAGTGGCATAATAAGTTGTTTATAATCCATTCCTAAAAATCCTTCATTATCTTTAGAAATAATGCTATTTTCAGGATCAGATTCCTTCAAAATTTCATCAACTTCTTGAGCTATTAAACCATATTCATATCTGTAATTGTCATCTTCATTTCCAGACTTGAATGCAGATTTTGACATTTTTAAATAAGATACAGGATTCAATTTATTAATAAATTGTAATCCTAAGTTAACTGGCTTTATAAAGTCTTTAAGTCTTAAATCCGATGTGTTTATTGTTCCATTAGCATAAATGACAGCTGCACCATCCTCGGCCATATAAACCTTATTTACAGCTTCATTTCCAATAGTAGCAGTATTATCTCCTTGGGCAACAGCTTCATAACCGATCGCAATTTCATTTACACCACCAGCAGCTGATCCACCAGATTTAGAACCAATAAATACATTCCACTTTCCACCACCTAGGGTTGCTTGACCTGAAACAGTAGAAGATGAATTATTTGAGACTCCAGAATTATTACCAATCACAACATTGTGGTTTGCAGATGTCATTCCACTACCAGCATTTTGACCTACAACAGTATTAAAGCTAGCAGTTCCAGAGCTATCCATTGCATTATATCCTACAGCTACGTTCTGGTCTCCCCCTTTATTAAGAGATAAAGCTTTCCATCCAATAGCTACATTCTTATAACCATTATTAATAGTTGAATAATTGGTGCCTGCAAATCCTCTTAATGCCCAATAACCAACAGCTGTATTATAAAAACCTAAAACATTTTTTTGACCAGCTTGATAACCAACAAAAACATCATGAGTGGCAGTAGTTGATTCCGATAACGCTTGATGACCTATAGCTACTAATTTTGATCCTTCATCAGATTCATTGTTATTTGCAGAAGCTGCACTACCATCACCATCAATTACTTTTAATGAATTCCATCCAATAGCAACGTTATTTGATTCACCATTAGATGCTCCCAATGCAGCTTGACCTATAGCAATATTGTAGTTTCCTGTAACTGCAGCATCTAAGCTAGAGTAACCAATTGCTAAATTTTGTTTTCCAGTAGTCAGAGATTTACCCGAATCGCCGCCTAAAGCTATATTGTATTGAGCAGATGTATTAGCTAGTAATGAATTTTGACCAATTGCAATGTTGTGGTCACCAGTAGTCAAAGCTTCAAGAGCAGTTCTTCCAATACCAATATTTGATTGCGCTTTTGAAGTACTACTTTCATCAAAATTTGAAATAGTACCATTTCCTAAGTGAATAGAATTATTTTTAATATAAACATCATCAAGCTCACTTAACTGAGTTGCAATTGCACCATCATTATCAGAATATCCTGACAAGATGTTTAGTTCTGCAGCAGTAGCAGTTACAAGTACTCCACCTAATTTTAGACCATTTGTACCATCGTGTGAGGCAACATCCATATCATTTGTTCCATCTGAAACTGTTACATCGCCTGAAAAAGTTGCTTTTCCACTAGGTTCAAAAAGAACTTTAGTTGTGCCACCTGGTTGGACTAAGATGTCGTTGTCCGAAAAAAGTGCAATGTTAGTGCCTGAGGTGTTACCTTCTATATAAGAACTTGGTCCTAAGAATACTTTTTTATCACTTGGTAATGTTAAATCTCCTGATAGTGTTGCATTTGCAAATGTTACATCACTGGTTGTCGCAACTGCTTGACCAATTGAAACTTCACCGCTAGAAACTGTAACACCCGTTCCAGCTGTAACTGTTGCATTAGAACCATCAGCTCCATCATCGCCTTTATCTCCTTTATCTCCTTTAGCTCCAGTTGCTCCTGCAGTATTATTAACAAAAGATAACGTGCCACTTCCATCTGTAGATAAAACTTGTCCACTAGTTCCATCACTTACTGCAAGCTTAACTATTGTTACAGCATTATCTGCTAAATCAACAGTACCCACATCCCCATCTTTAATGTATTCACTTGTAATACTTCCCGATGAAATATTTGCATTTCCACCAGCAGGACCTTGAGCACCTTGATCTCCTTTGTCACCCTTATCTCCTTTAGCTCCATCATCACCTTTATCTCCTTTATCTCCTTTATCACCCTTATCTCCTTTTGCACCTGCTGCTCCATCTGCGCCTGCTGCTCCATCAGCACCTGCTGCTCCATCAGCACCTGCTGCTCCATCAGCACCTGCTGCTCCAGTATCACCTTTATCACCTTTGTCTCCTTTATCACCTTTGTCTCCTTTATCACCTTTTGCACCTACTGCAGTAGGAGTTGCTGCATATAAAGCATATGGAACACTTAGTAACTTGTTTTCAGTATTAATTGTTAGGCCTTCACTATTTGAAATTGTAACATCAATATAATATGAACCAACAGCCCAATTAATATTTGAAAAAGATGAAGGATTTTTTGATCCAACATTTAGGCTTATCAAACCATTTGAACTTGTTTTAATACTATGACTTTCAGTGTAAACAGAAGATCCATTATTTGTAATGGAAACTTGTACCGAAAGATCAGAATTTACCATAAGTTTACCAGTATTATCTCTGATAACACTTTGGTAAGAAAATTCTTGAGGAACTTGTGAATACATTATGGTTGATACCAATAATGCTATTAAAGTCAATAAAATTGATTTTTTCATTTTCATTTTAGTTTTTAATTATCTTGATTAGTTTAGTTTTATTTAAATTACTATATATATATACGAAATAGACACCTGTTGAGAATTCAGAAATATCTATACTAAATGGATTTGTTTTAACCATTCCATTAGAAATAAGCTGACCTTGAGGTGAGTGAATTGAATAGCTTAAACCTGTAAAATCATTTACGTCCAGATCCAAAGAAATGTTAAAAACACCTTTAGTTGGAATTGGATAAGCCTTAGCAATTACATCAAAGTTTAAAGATCTGATTCCAGCATCAACGAAATAAACTTGGTGAACACCTTCTTTGTATGTTGTTCTAACACCAGTATAATCTGAATCTGGATTAGATTGATAAAAAAGCTGCCCAAAAGAGTAATCTAAACTGAAATTATCATTTTGATGAGAATCTCCCGAAAATACTACAACCTCTTGAGAGT
>QOPZ01000020.1 GCA_003331885.1 Cryomorphaceae bacterium
ATAGGAGATTTAATAGTTTTATAAGAATCGTTAGAAGAAACACTATCTTCTATTTTATCTGGTTGACTTATAGGTGTTGGGACTACAACAGGCTGAGGAGTTTGAATTGGAATAGGTACTGATTGTTGGACAATTGGAGTCGAAGTTTCATTAACTTTTGACTTAGATCCTTTTATATTTATCTTAAAATTATTATTCTCAATATTAACTTCTGCAACATCTGTCTTTGATACAAACTTAATAAGTTGTTGAATTTGTTTAAAATTCATAATATTTTCTATTTATTGATCAAAAATCGTTAAAAAAAAGGAAAAAACAACAAAAAAAGTTAATAAATAGAAGTTTTTTACATAAAAACTAAGTAAAAAGTAATTTAAAAAAGATAAAAAATATTATAATTAACCATATTTACATAAATAAAGTACTTTTTAATACATTTTATATCCTTTTTTCGATATTTTTTGGACTTTTATGGCTTAATTTTGATTTTTTTTATAAAAAAGTCAATTTTATTGTAAAAAAATTGAATAATTCAATATAATCCGATTAATTTTAGTTAAAAATCGAAAAATTATCTATTTGGTTAAAAAAAGCTACATTCATACATAATAAAAGAGCATATTTTTTAAAAATGAGCTACAAAATCAAGAATTTTAATCAAAAAATTAATGTATTAATAGTATTTTATCTATTTACATTACATTTTTCAATCAAATCTCAAACAAAAGAAAAAATTAGCTTTAACAGTGCGAATCCATTCGCTATGAGTGATGTAATTTATAATTTACAAAATCAAGAAAAACAAATAGTATTTGGTCAGCTAACTGTACCAACAGATTCTTTAAAAAATAATGAAAAATATCCTTTAATTATTGGTGTAGCTGGGAGTCTTGGCTGGCGTAAACATCACTATGATTACATGAAAATGTATCAAGAAAATGGATTTGCAACTTTTGAATTAAATAGTTTTAAAAGCCGTGAAATAAATTCTACTGTTGGATCACAAATTGAGGTTACCACTGCTGCAATGATACTAGATGCATATAGAGCTTTTGAAGAACTTTCTAATCACCCAAATATTGATGTTAACAGAGTATCAATTACTGGTTGGAGCTTAGGAGGAGCTGTAGCTTTATTTTCCGGATGGAATCCAATTAAAAAAGCTATTTCTGAGGATTTGACTTTTTCATCACATCTTGCCTTTTATCCACCTTGCTTTTTTGACCCTGAAAATACTGATTTTACAGATTCTCCAATTCATATATTAATAGGCGCACTAGATGATTGGACCCCAGCTGATCCGTGTAATACTTTTGTAAAAAAAATAAATAAAAAAGGGAATATTAATTTAACAATATACCCAAACTCACACCACTCTTTCGATAGTGAAGAGCCAGTATCTTTTAATGAAAAGGGATATAGTTTTAAAAATTGTTTATTTAAATTAAATGAAAAAGGGGATGTTCTGATGAACTATTTACAACTACCAATGTCTTCACCTACAATGCAAAAAATTGGATTTTTATTTTGTGTTAAAAGGGGAGTAAACCTTGGTGGGAATGAAATTTATAGAAAAAAGGCTTTTAAGTTTGCTAATTCCTTTATGAATGAAACATTGAAATAGTAAAATACTAATTTTCCTCCGTGGTATCAGCCAACACTTTACCTCTATAATAAAGTTTTCCTTCAAACCAATGAGCTCTGTGGTATAAATGGTCTTGACCAGTAGTTTTATCAGTTGCTATTTGAGAGTCTTTAGCTTTGTAATGAGTACGTCTTTTATCTCTTCTAGTTTTTGATATTTTTCTTTTAGGATGTGCCATTATTTACTTTTTAATTTTTTTAATTTATCCCAACGAGGGTCGAAATTACTACTTTTTTCTTTATTTATGTCAAAATCTTTTAATCTATTTATAATATCGGATTTTAAGGAACCATCTTCAATACCAGGATGAACATTTCTAATTGGCATTGAAAGCACTATCATCTCATAAAAAAACTGGTCTAAATCAATAGTATGAGAACCATGAGGTAAAATTAAAAGCTCATCATTAGAGTCATCATATTTTTCCCCAAATTTCACAAGAACTTTTAGATTTGAGCTAATTTTAAAATCAAAAGGTTCATTTGAAAGTGTACAATTTATATTCACAGTGCCACTTCCTGTAATAAATAATTCTAAAACAGTAGGTTTTTTTACTAATTCAATATGAGTTTTTAAATCACATTTATTATAGTCAAAATAATTAAAAGACTTAAAAAATTTGTTTTCAATCTTAAAGTCAAAATTGTGATTACCATCTTTTAATCCAGCAAACTTTAATAAAAATTGATTTTGCTTACTCATTTTTGTAGAATTGGGTTGCGAATATACTAAATTTTTCCTCTGCTTTTAAGAATATTTATGGCTTGTAAAACCGCTGATTTAAAAGAATTTGGATCTGCTACGTTTTTACCTGCAATATCATAGGCTGTACCGTGATCGGGTGATGTTCTAACTTTATCTAATCCTGCGGTAAAATTAACTCCGTTACCAAATGCTAATGTTTTAAAAGGTATTAAGCCTTGATCATGATAGCTTGCAATAATTGCATCATAGGATTTATAGAGCTTTGATCCAAAAAAACTATCGCTGGCAAACGGACCATATACTTTGATTCCATTTTTATTAATTTCATTTATAGAAGGGGATAAAATTTTATCATCATGATCACCAATCACTCCTCCATCTCCTACATGAGGGTTAATAGATAAAATCGCGATTTTTGGAGATGAAACCTTAAAATCATTTACAAGAGAATCTTGAACTATTTTCACTCTCTTTTTAATTAAAGAAGGGGTAATCATCCCCGTTACTTCATTAATTGAAATATGTTCTGTTAATAAAGCAATTTTTAAATTATCTGAAACCATAAACATAATGGAATCTCCACCAATTAGACTTTCTAAAAAATCTGTATGTCCCTTAAAATTGAATTTATCACTTTGAATATTATTTTTATTTATTGGCGCTGTAACCAAAGCATGAATTTCATTGTTTTTTAAATAGTTAGCTGCAGTAGTTAATGAATCTCTAGCAAATTCTCCGCCCAATTCATTAGCTTTTCCAAAATTTATTTGAAATTCCTTGTCATTGATATTATAAACATTAATACAATTAGCCTTTGCTTGGTTAATATTACTAATTGGTTCTATTTTACAATCAATTTTAAAAATAGATTTTTGGCTGTTAATTAGTTTATAGTTTGAGAATATAATTGGGGTAAAATTTGTAATAAAGTTTTTTTCCTTTAAAGATTTTAATATAATTTCAATACCTATACCGTTTGGGTCTCCAGTAGATATACCAATAATTGGATTAAAATTTTTTGACATCTCTTTATTTATAATGTGTATTTTTGAGCAAATAAATATACAACTATATGTTCACAGGTATTATTGAAAGTTTATCAGAAATAAAAGGAATTAAAAAAGAAGGAGATAATCTTTCAATTAGTTTTAATAGTAGTATTTCTTCGGAGTTAAAAATTGATCAAAGTATTTCTCATAACGGTATTTGTTTAACTATAGTTGATATAGTTGATAGCATATATACTGTAACAGCAATTAAAGAAACTATTATTAAAAGTTCAATTAAAGACTGGGGAGTTGGTGATCTAATAAATATCGAAAGAGCAATGAAACTGGGCGATAGACTTGATGGCCATATGGTACAAGGTCATGTAGATCAAACTGCAGTTTGTACTAAAATATCAGAGGAAAATGGCAGCTGGTACTTTGATTTTAAATATGAAAAATCTGAAAATTTAACAATTGAAAAAGGATCTATTGCTATTAATGGAGTTAGTTTAACCGTAGTAAATTCTAGCATCAATAGTTTTTCTGTAGCGATAATTCCTTATACTTATAATTATACAAACTTTAAAAACTTAAAACCTGGGGATTTAGTAAATATTGAATTTGACATGGTTGGAAAATACATTTCTAAAATTATTAAAGACCAGTCATAATTAGAATGCAAAAAAAAATTCTTCCCCTTCTGGCTGCTACAGTAGCAACTACTATTTATGGCCTAAATCATACAATTGCCAAAATGGTAATGCCTATATATATAGGATCTTTAGGCTTGGTTCTCTTAAGAGTTCTAGGAGCAACTATAATCTTCTGGACTATTGGGCTTTTTTTTAAAAGTAAGCCAATTGAAAAAAAAGACAGGTTCACAATTATAAAATGTGGGCTTTTTGGCATGAGTATCAATATAGCGGCTTTCATAGCTGGACTAGACTATTCAACTCCGGTAAATAGTTCAATTCTAATTATAATATCTCCAATATTCGTTGTGATTTTATCCTTTTTTATTTTTAGAAATAAAATCAATCTTTTAAAAATTTTAGGGATTATAATGGG
Source organism: Cryomorphaceae bacterium (assembly GCA_003331885.1). Taxonomy (GTDB): domain Bacteria; phylum Bacteroidota; class Bacteroidia; order Flavobacteriales; family Flavobacteriaceae; genus Eutrophosalina. The sequence continues at coordinate 4,408 of QOPZ01000020.1, forward strand.
TTTTATTGGAGCTCTAATTCTAATTTTAAATGCTGATTCAAATAGCTCTGTTGGCAGAAATATTCCATTAGGAAATTTTCTTTTTATAGTTAATAGTATTTCTTATGCATATTACTTAATTATTGTAAAACCAATGGCTCAAAAATATGATTTAATAACTTTATTTAAGTGGTTATTTTTAATTGGTTTAATTTTTAATTTTCCCTTAGGAATAAACCAGTTTACAGATGTTAATTGGTCGAGCTTACCTGTAAAAGAAGCTATACTTCCGATGGCTTTTGTAGTAATATGTACTACTGTTATGACTTACTTTTTAAATGGATATGCTTTGAGTAAAATAACCTCAACAGAGGTTGCTGTTTTTATGTATTTACAACCTATAATAGGCATAGTCTTCGCAATATTTACAAAGTCTGATACAATTAGCTTAACTATAATAATTGCTTCAATTCTTATTTTTATAGGTGTGTATTTAACTTCCGTAATGAAGCAAAAAAAATAAAATTTTTACAAAGCAACTGTTCCTTTAAAATATGTTTTTGCTTGTCCGTTGATCAAAACTCTGTCTCCTTTGTCAATACAAAACATTTCTCCTCCCCTTTCTGAAAGCTGAATACTTTTAAGTTCATTTTTTCCTAGTTTTTCACTCCAGTAAGGAACTAGTGAGCAGTGAGTAGATCCAGTAACAGGGTCCTCAAAAAAGGAGCATTGCGGAACAAAATATCTTGAAACAAAATCTGAATTAGAGCCTTTTGAGGTTACAACAACTCCACCAGGATCAATGTTCGTTTTATCAAATAATTCTTTATCAATTTCAATATTTCTAATTTGCTCTTCATTATCATAAACCAAAATGTAATCTCTTGATTTTAAAACTTCGTTTGGTTTAATACTTAAGGAATCCATTATGTTTTTAGGTAATTCAGAACTTAATGGTTTTCTGTAAGGGAAGTCCATTTGCATATACTCTCCATCAAATTTTACAATTAGTTCGCCACTCATAGAATCAAACTTTACAGAATCACTTTTATAGTTTAAATGTTTCTTTAAACAATATGCAGTAGCTAATGTAGCATGTCCACATAAATCCATCTCAATCTCAGGTGTAAACCATCTTAAATAAAAATGATCATCTTTTTTAATAAAAAAAGCTGTTTCAGAAACATTATTTTCTTTGGCTATTTTCAGCAGCAATTCATCTGACAGCCATTGATCCAAGGGCATAACACAAGCAGGGTTACCTTTAAATAATTCAGAAGTAAATGCATCAATTTGAAAAAGTTGAATGATTGAATTTGACATAAAAGTTGAACTTTATTATAAATAATCATAAATTGTTCAGTACAAATTTAAAAAATCATGAAAAAAATAATCCTTTTTATTAGTATAATCTTATTAAGTTTCAATTCTTATTCTCAAAAAGAAGAAGGCAATCCATGGAGAGAGGCTGCAAAGTTTTTATTTGAGAAAGGTTTTGATAGAGATGAGCTTAGAAATACTATACAATTAGTAAGAGAAATGTCTAATGAAATTTTTGAAAATGAAAAACTTTCCAAAAAGACAGAGAAAAAATTAAAAAAACTTTCTTTTAGCGATGAACAATTAAAGGTTTTAAAATCATTATCTCAAAAAATGTCCAAAATGCTTGATGCGAATGAAAAAAAGGATAGCAATTCAAAAAAAGAAATGAATTCTTTTGATAATAATAATCAAGACAGGATGAACAGAGCTAGAGGAGATTTCAGTTCAGGACAAAGAGGTGGGCAAAGAGGAGGACAAAGAGGAGGACAAAGAGCTGGATCACCAAACGATAGAAATGGACCGGCTAGGCCTGAAGTCAACAACCCTGTTATTCAAAGACTAGCACAATATGTAAGAGAACAAGGTGGTGTAAGCAGAGAGAACATGAGAGATGTTATGAATACAATCATGCAAATTGGAAGAGAATATAAATCTTCAGCTGAAAGATCAAGCTATAAGCCATCAGAAGAAAATTTAAAGAAACTTAAAGACGCTGGTCTTTCTAATGAGACAATAAAAGCTGTTATTGATGTTATAAAAGCTTTGGCTATTTATGATAAATAACTTTGATCTATTTCTTAAAATTTGGATTGGATTTGGCGTATTAACATTCGCATACCTAATAATATCTAAAATAAGAACGCCATATGGTAGGCACAGCTCTAATCAATGGGGATTTATGGTCAATAATAAATGGGCTTGGTTTTGGATGGAGTTTCCTGCATTAGTTGTCATGCCAATATTTAGTATTATTGGACCAAATGAATTAAATCTATTTTCAATTTTACTTGTATCAATATGGTTTATTCACTATTTCAATAGAGTTATTATTTTTCCTCTTAGAATAAAAACTAAAGGTAAAAAAATGCCAATTTCAATTGCGTTTAGTGCTTTTTTCTTTAATATTTTTAATGGATTTTTCAATGGATATTATGTTGGTTATATTATGAACGAAAAATCAATATTTGACATTAATGTGTTTATTGGATTGATTGTATTTATAATTGGAATGAGTATAAATATTAGCTCTGATAATAAATTAATCTCTTTAAGAAAAAATAGTGGAGGTTATAAAATACCAAAAGGAGGAGTTTTTAATTTTATTTCATGCCCAAACTATTTTGGAGAAATTATAGAGTGGATTGGATTTTCAATAATTGCTTTAAGTCTTCCAGCTTTAAGTTTTACTTTATGGACATGTTTTAATTTAATCCCAAGAGCATTAAATCACCACGAATGGTACAAGGAAAGTTTCAATAATTATCCTGTAAAGCGTAAAGCAGTTATACCATTTGTTTTATAATAATGTGTTAAATTTGATTAAAATATAAATAATGAATGCATCTAAAGCAAACCTAATAAACTCAATTTCACTAATTGCTTTTGGTCTTTGGGGATATTTTGAAGTTACCTCTCCAACAGCATTAATACCTGTTGGTTTTGGCGTAGTTTTATTACTTTGTTACAATGGGGTTAAAACCCAGAATAAGATTATTGCTCATATAGCTGTCTTGTTAACGCTTGTAATTCTGTTAGCATTAATTGGCATGAGACTTCCTAAGTCAATTGAATCAGGTGGAATTGGTCTTTTTAGAGTTTTAGCAATGTGTGCAACATCATTGATTGCAATGGTATATTTTGTAAGAAGTTTTATAGAAGCTAGAAGAAAGTAAGTTATTTTTTTTGAGGAAATCTTCCATAATTTCCCATACCATCATAATCCATTTCATTGGCTCGATCTATATCGTTGTACTTTTTCTTTTCCTCTTCATTGACAAAGAAAACACTAGCTATCACTAAACCAGTAACAAAAACTCCTAATACAAATAAGTATATTTCCATTATTATCTAATTTGTTTCAAATAAATTCCAAGTGCTAAAATTGATGGTACCCAAATACCTACATATAAACCTTCATCTTTAAAACCAGAAAACCATAATCCAATAGAGAGGCAGAATGAAATAAAAACTGCGGATAATAGGAAGTAATCTGATTTTTTAAACTTGCTAAACATTATTCAAAATTATTAATAATATAATTAACTTATATATTTGTCATATAAATAATTTATAATTTATTAATGACTAATGTAATTGAAAATATATTTGGAAAGGTTTTTTCAGAGAAAAATTTAAAATTTTTTGAAAAAATTATACTTATTGCTGCCACTCTAGGATTTATTATTCACCTTATTCTTATTTTACTTAATAATAATGGTTATTTAGATCTTTCGTTCTTTAAAGATCAATTATTTGTTAATCCAATATCTGCTATATATACTCCTTTTTCATTTATACTTATTTATGAAGCTTTTTTACTTATATACTTCTTGCCAAGGTCATTCACTACAGCAATTGCTAAGCAATTTGAAATTATGTCTTTAATATTAATCAGAAAGATTTTTAAAGATATTCCTAATGTAAATTTAAACGACAATTGGATTGAAAATGAAAATAATTTACAGTTGATATACGACTTGTCTGGTGTTTTGATAGTATTTTTCCTAATATATTTATTTAAGAAATTAAGAGAAGGGCTCCCTCAATTACCAGTACATCAAAATTTAGATAGATTTATAAGCTATAAAAAACTCATTAGTCTTTTTTTAGTCCCAACTCTTACATTCTTGTGTGTAATAAGTTTTATGGAGTGGTATAATTATGCATTTCTAGGTTTAGGTTCTGGAGCTAATATTGATTACTTGTTCTTTGTTGATTTCTTCACTATACTAATTCTAGTTGATGTATTTATCCTTCTAGTTTCATTTCAGTATACTGAAAGATATTCACAACTAATTAGAAATACAGGATTTATAATATCAACCATTCTTTTAAGATTATCCTTCAGTGCTGAAGGACTTACAAGTCTTTTGCTGTTGGTTTCAGGAATAGTCTTTGGTTTAATTATTCTTCTTATTTATAATAATATGGAGAAAGAATATAAATAATTAAATTTTACCAAATTTACTGTCTTGAAAAATATTTATCTGTAAAATCTTTGTATTCTCTATATCCAAAACTCATATCTCTAATCTCATAAATAGCGTTACGAGCTAGTTCTAATGGATCATTTGTTTCAGATATTTCAAAAGAACTACCATTCATGCTAATTAATTCATTATTTAATGAGGAAAGATCAATTCCAGTGTAAAAATAATATCTCAACACATAGGCAATGCTAAAATCAGTATTAGGAAATTTAGCATCAAAAACGGCTGGGTCGGAAATAGTAGTTTTTAAAATTCTATAACCCTTAGAAAAATATTTACTGGTTCTTAAAGCAGGTAGCTCAATATCAATATTTTTATCTTGTGCATTGCTATTAAATCCGAATGAAATAGCTAAAAAAAATAATATAATTTTTATTTTCATTGGAACTAAAATTGTCTCATGTTAGAGTAAGTTTTATACGATAGTTTTTTAGGTGATATAATCTCAAATACTTTTGCAAACTCCGTTACTTTAAAATTAATTTCTGGAATATTATCTAATTTTATAAATGTTCCTTTGTCAATTTTAGATGTTTCATAAATCAAAGAACCAGAAATTATAAATAAAGAATGTATAAAGTCAGACTTTATATCAATTGAGTGATCTCCAGGTTGAAATAAATATTCGTTAATTGAAATACCTTGAGAATCCATAATCATTGGTGAGTTTTCTCCCTTAATTATCTTTTTAATTTTATTTTCATATTCAATAGCTTGGAATTGGTCTGATTTATAATCATCGTAGGTCGCATCATTATTTAAAGTTTTTGATAAATCAGGGTCAAACCAAATTTGAAATATTTCAGATTTTTCATCAATTTCTTCGGCATGTGAAATACCATTACCAGCTCTTATTATCTGAACGTCTCCTTCTGAAAGAGAAATCCATTTATTTTGCTTTGTATCAAAATGATTTATATTCCCTTTTAGAACAAAGCTACATATCTCAAATCCTTGATGCGGATGAAGGCCAATAGTACTTTTTTTATTTGGAGTCCAAGCATGAGCCCAATAAAAAAGGTTTGAATATGGCTTTAAAAGACCTCCATCTTGAGGAAAACCAATTGGCTTGTTTTCCAATATTTCACCATTATTAAAGTTTCCACTTGCTTGCTTATTTTTTTCAATAAATTCAATAGCCATCTAACCTAAATTTGAAATAAATACTTTTAATGATTTAGTAAAACTATCATTTAGCTCTTTATCAATTATACCTTTTTGGTTGTCAAAATTATCGTAAAAGTTTGGTAAAGAGAATATTGGGATTTCATGTGGATTTCCTCTGGAAATTCGCTTATAAGCTATTTCAAGAACTGTTTGTGCACCTCTGCTTCCGTCGGACGTTGACAATAAAAACATTGGTTTATTGTACCAAACTATTTTTTCAATCCTGGAAATCCAATCAAAAATATTTTTAAAAGCAGCTGTGTATACTCCATTGTGTTCAGCAAAAGAAATTACTATTCCATTGGCACTTTTTAATTTTTCTTTAAAATTGAATGCTTTTTTAGGAATACCATTATCATTTTCATAATCTATACTATAAATCGGCATTTCAAAGTCATTTAAATCCAGTACCAAAATATCAACATCTTTAACTTGTGAAGCAACAAATGTTGCAAAATCTTTATTAATAGATTTTTTAGATGAACTCGCTCCAAAAGCCACTATTTTTTTCATATTATTTTAATCAACTATTATTTTTCAAAAAATATGCCATGAAGAAAACTATTCTTCAAATAAAAGTAATAATTTTAATTCTGAAGAACTGATATCAAAATTATTATACCTTTCTTTTAGATAAATAATTAGAGTTTGTAATATTTTTTTATTACAACCTTCATTCTTTTTTAAATCAAATAAATCATTTAAAATATCTTTCTTTTCAAATCCTTTATCATATTTAAGTAATAAATCATTAATATAATTTTGAAAAAAATTAATTTGATCATTATAACACTCTTTAATAAGTTCTAGAGTCAAAAGATTTTTAGACCTTCTTTTGAAGGCATTGAAATAAAATAATTTCAATTGTTTCTCAATTGTTTTTTGAAGGTTTGCAGATAAATAATTATCCTTTATTGAAGTAGGTTTCAAGATCTTTTAAAGTCTTTTGTGTCTTTTTAATATCCTTAATTATCATACCTTTCTCCAATAAGACAATTCTATCTGATACCTCTGTAACATCTTGCAAGTCATGACTTGAAACTAGTACAGTAACATCATCTTTTTGTGAAAGATTTTTAATAATTTTCTTTAGTCTAATTTGAGTTGTAGGATCTAGATTTGCAAATGGTTCGTCAAGTACTACAACTTTTGGGTTACCAATTAACGCAGCTACAATACCAACCTTTTTTTGATTACCTTTTGATAAATCTCTAATGTATTTTTTACCTCCCAAAATTTCATCATTAAATAAGTCCTCAAACTGCTTTAGAAATTCATCTACTTCATTCTTAGAAAAGTTTCTTAGTTCTCCAACAAAATAAAAATATTCTTCAGGCATTAAATAACTAATTAGAAATGATTCATCGAGAAATGCAGATGTAAAGCTTTTCCAATCTTCACTTGTCCGTACATTAATATCATTATTTAAAACTTCACCTGTAGATGGTTTAATTAAGTCTAATAATGTGCTGAATAATGTAGTTTTACCAGCACCATTATTACCAACAAGACCAAATGCCTGGCCAGGCTGAATTTCCAATGATTCTACATCAAGCACTGTTTGTTTCGAATAAGTCTTAGATATGTTATTGAATTTTATCATAATTAATTGGTTTCTTTATATGCTGATAAAGTAGAGTACTTCTCAGTTTTATATGTTTGTATAATAAGTTTGAAAACAGGCTTTCTAAAAAACACCCCGACTGCTCCTAAAATTCCAATTGCAAAACATCCTATCATAGGAGTAAAAAATTTCGAAACAACCAAATAAACAACTACTGGAACTACCATTTGTGGAATTGTCAATAGTAAAGTTTTTGAATTAAAGGCTTTTGAATCTCCCATTGCATTTTTCATTGAATCTAAATCAACTTTTGATTTTGTAAACGCTCCAGCCCATAAAGTCAGATATGAGTTCAAACCTAAATTATATACTCCGCAACAAATAATTGCCACAAAATGAAATAGTCCGAAATAAGCATATATAGGTGAAGCCAAAAGAGTTGCTATACCAATTCCTAAACATCCTAAATACCATTTAGATTTTAAATAATCAATGTATTTAATATTTTGGCACATCATGAAAGAATAGTGTTGGCTATCCCAACTTGGAACTAATCCACAAAATGTAAACATAAATCCACCAGTTGAAAACAAGTATCCAAAAATTAACATTGTGTCTCCGTAAATATCTTGAGCCCATAAAAATATTAGCCCATATAATACAAAGCCTATGCCCATGAGTGCAGTATTCCTTGCTCTTTTAGATCTTTTTATCAATCTAAAATCATTTCTTAAAAACTTAGCCATTTCTCCAAAACGATTTAAAAATTTGAAATCACCTTGACTTGCTTCAGCTACTTGAACTTGTAAACCAGTATCAATATATAGTCCAAATCGAAAGAATCTAATTACGCTGTAATATGTATATGCAAGAAGTGCAATTGGAATCAAAACTAGAATTGGTTGATTGTAAAAGCTGGTGAAAATAATTTTTGAATAAACTGTAAAGTCTAAAAAATCCCAATATTCTAAAGCTCTAAATGAAATAAGAACTCCAGCAATAATGCAGACAAGTGAGTCCCGTTTATTTAATACAATATTTAAATAATTCGTTATATAAACTATGGCTATAATGGAAATATTCCAAAAAATTAATTTATTTGAATCCAAATCTCCCATTGAATACACAGTCAATGAAAAAGGAACCAAATAGAAAATCGACATTAAATTAAAAGTTGAAAAATTAGTTCTATTGACTGCAAATCTTATCACTTTACTTTTTTTCATTGGTGTAAGAAGCAACTGTCTGATATTGACAATTGGAATTTTTTGAAGAATGTAACGAAGAACTATCCAATAACCAAAAGCATAAATTAAATTTTCATTAATCCACTCAAATGGAAATTCAATTTTATTATCAGCATCTGGATTCAATACGCTAATTCCTGTTCCATGAATAAAACCAATAAGTATAGCCATTAGTGTAAAGTATACAATTCCAATCCATGCAAATATTTTAGCAAATAAGCTTCCGCCCATTGAAGCTGATCTAAAAAAAGACTTATATTGAAGTTTTACTAATTGAAACACGCCGCAAGTTAATGAATATTCAGAATTTATTTAATCAGAAAATTTTCTATAATATTTCCATAGAAAATATATCATAATTAATGAAAATAAAATTGATAAGTATGACCCTTCAAATCCGAAGTCCCCACCATTAATATTATTATTTTCCAAAATTTCAAATTCAATTAGTGAATACGTATCCATACCACTAACATTAAAACCAAACATGACCTGAAAGAAATTCCAGCTTAGATGTAGTGCAATTGGAAACCAAAGATTTTTAGTATAAACATAAGACACGCCTAGTAAAATTCCTGCAATAAAAAGTTCAGTAAGAGCAATGTAATTTACATTGGGATTAAAGAAATGTAGAAGAGAAAAAATTGCAGAGGATATAATTAAAGAAACAACTGGATTAAATGATTTCAAAAGGTTCTTTAAAACATAGCCTCTCACATAGGTCTCTTCAACAACTGAAACTGCTATAAACAAAAGAAATAGTAATAAGATGCTTTTTAAATCATAGTTAAATGATACAAATTTAATTTCTCCTAAAAATATCAATATTGAATATCCAACTGCCATTAAAAGAAGGCCTAATGTCATCCCCAAAATAATATCATTCACTTTTCCCTTAATACTAAATCCTAAGTTTATAAATGGTTCCTTATCAACAAACTTCATTAAAATCCAAAGCAAAAGAAATATCCCAATCAAATCAAAGTATTGAATAATAGTATCTGCTGCTAAATAATCTCGCATTGCATCTTCAGCCTCTAAGTAAGTGTCAAAATTGAATTCGATTATTCCCGCCTGTCCTAAAGCAGATGAAACTCCTATTCCGATGAATTGAAATATAAGAGAAAAAATAAAAAATGGAATAATGCTTAGAATTGCTGTAAGCCAGCCTCTATGATAAGTAACTTTTTTCATATTAGTTTAAATCTTTTTTATAGATATTTTGGTGTGTTTTATAGGCTATAACATTATTTTCATCATCTCTTAATATCTCTAATACTTGACCTAAATCATCATTATTAAGAATTTTTTTAAAAATATCCCCTGCAATATGTTTATACAAGCTTATATAGGGTTCATCACTAGGTAATGATACTAATGCCAAATTATTACCCCAAGATTGAACATAAGTTTCACTTGCCCATGGCTGAGAAATATATCTACCCTCAAATTCTTTAAATCTGTTTGTTTCTTCACCTTTTTTTATTTTAACGTTACTTAAAATTTCATGAATTCCAGCAATATACTTTGTCGGAGAGGTTCCACTTGAATTAATCATAACTGAATAAGCAATTTCCTTGTCTGGATTAATATAAAGCTGAGACCTATATCCGGGACAAGATCCTCCATGACCTACCCAGTTTTCTCCATCAAAATTATAAACTCCAAATCCTAAACCTCTTGTAACAGATGTTAACTCATCATCCCACTGAACTTCATGCATGCTTCTTAAAGTTTCTGGTAATAAAATATTTTTTTCTATAGAAGCTAATAACTTCATTTGCCACCTTGCAAATTTTGCTATGTCTAAAACATTTGATGTAAAACCTGCTGCTGCTGCTATTCCATCAGCGTTAAAAAAATTTACTTTTTCTCTTACAACATCTCTATTTAAAGATGAATATCCAAGTGCTAAATTTTTTCCGTAATCGTCAGTTGACATATATGTTTTAGTATCTGTCATTGATAGCGGAATAAGTATATTTTGATTTACATAATCATCAAAAGAAGATTGCGTTATCTCTTCAACTATAAAGCCAAGTAGACTAAGTCCCAAATTACTATACTGATAATATTTTGATGGAGGATATAACATTTCTTGATTCTTTAATTCATTAACTACAGATTCCTTTGAAGGAAAAGGAAAATCAGGTCCTGACCAATAGGGATGATTTGACTCTCTTGGCAATCCTGAAGAGTGCGAAAGAATAGACTTTATTGTTAAATCAGGGGCATCATCAAAAGCAGAGTTTATGTCAAACCATGGTAAAACTTTTTGAATAGGGTCATCTAAATTAATTTTTCCATCTTCAACTAATTGCATAATGGCAACAGCCGTAAACAGTTTTGAAATAGAACAAATACTAAATGTATTTTCAATATTCATAGGTTCAACTCCGTTTGATGAACCGTATGATCTAACCCATTTTGTTTCATTTTTATCAGTAACAATAGCTGTTAATCCTGGAAGCTTCTCATAATCTTTTTGAGCCTCAAGCCAATAATCAATTAACTGAAAAGCCTCAGAATATTCTTTTTTATCAAATTCTATTTTGTCTGAATTATATTGTGTCGTATCACATGAATACGATATGATTAAAAGTAAGATTAAAAAATTTTTCATAAGAAGAATGTATTGAATTTAAATTTAATATGCAATTTGTATTTTTAAAGTATGAATATTTACAATATAACTTTTATTGTAGAAGAAGAAATTGAAAAAGATTGGATAGAATATATGGATAGAGTTATTCTTCCAGAACTAGGAAAAAATGTTCATCAGGTTGATTTGTTGAAAGTAACTTTTGAAGAAGGTGTTGATAATGTTAAGGGAACTACTTTTTCAGCTCAATTTTATTG
>QOPZ01000021.1 GCA_003331885.1 Cryomorphaceae bacterium
CATGAAATCAGTGCAGTAAAAAAGATTATAAATAAAAAAAAATTGTTTTTCATAAAATAAATTTAAAACAATTTAAAAACTTTTTTATAATCTAGTATTTATTATACTATTATAGATTGAACCAAAAGTATAGCTAAGCCCAACTGAGAAGTTAGTTCTGTAATCAGTTGCAATTTGCCTTTGTTGTAGTAATAAGTCCTCAATTGAGGTAGAGCCTGCAGCTAAATTATATTGTTCCCTTATTAGATTTATATTTCCTGAAAGTCTAACTGCCAAACCTTCATAAACCCTAATATCTAAATCACTTCTTAGGGAAAATCTTTTTTTTGACCCATCATTTAGAAATTGCGTTGCATTAAGATAAGAGCTAATATTACCCCACTTTTGTCTAAATCGGATATTTAGGCTAAGTGTTTGTGAAGACAGCTTTTGTTTTTCAAATCCATAAATTGTTTTTTCTATATAATTTCTTTTACCTACACCAATTCTGTAAGCAAGTGTGATCTCTTTGCTTAAAACATCCTTATAAGGGTAAAAACTATACTCAATTGCAGGTGCGATATATCTATTTAAATCAACATTCTCATAAGTATTTTGGTATAACCCAAAAAATGCTCCTGCTGAAAAATGATCAGAGATACTTCTAACAATCCTGCCGTTAAAGCTCGTTGATTTTCTATTGCTAGTATAAACATCGTCTTCACTAAAAAATTTCCTATTGGATTCATTTCTTTTTAACTCCATACCAATTCTCCAATCTTCTGTTAGTTTATCAATTTCAAATTCTATTTCGTATCTATTAGTTTGTCTACTTTCTTCTTTATCATTATTGTAAGAGCCTGACAATTCAAATACCCAGTTTTTCCATTTATCATCATTAGCAGATAAATCTTCAAAATTAGAATCAATATCTACTTTTAAATTATAATTACCCTTATCTAAAAATGGAACCAATGCTAATTTTATTTTGTTGAGTAGCTTATCTCTTAAAGTACTAGACGTATCATTTGCATATCCTATAGCCACTGCACTTGAGCTTATTTCTTTATAATCATTATTACCATCAATTTTAATTTCAAATGATCTTGATCCAGTTGGATTTCTTACGTCACGCACAAAAATTTCAATATCAGCCAGATCTTGATCTCTAACATATTCTAAGAAGGAAGTTTCCTGCTTTAAATAATTTTCATCACATCTACAGTCTATATATGCTTTTAATTTTTTTTCCTGACTCAATGATGAGAATGAAATAAACAATAAAAGAATTACGGATAGGTATTTCATCTTAATTTTCTATTTTTAGTATCAAAATCCGCGCCCAAATTATGATAAATGATTTAAAAAAAATTTTAAAATCGAAAAAATATTTTTATTCATTTATTATTATAACAATAATAATTATAATTTCATGTTCAAATCCTAATCAAAGTAAAGTGTTAATAGGGAAAATGAATAATGGTGAAGAGGTTTATAAATTTCTTCTTAAAAATGACGATTGTGAAATTGAAATTATAACCCTAGGGGGTATAGTAACTAGTATAAAAGTACCAGATAAAAACAATAAATTATTAGATGTTGCTCTTGGTTTTAAAAGTTTAGAGCCTTATTTAGATGATCATCCATATTTTGGTGCAATTGTGGGTAGATATGCAAATAGAATTGATAATGGAAAATTTATAATTGACAATATTGAATATAATTTAGATTTAAATAATAATGGTACATCTCTTCATGGAGGAATAAAAGGATTCGATAAAGTTAACTGGCAAGTTTCTGGTTATGATGATATAAATAATAGATTTATTAAACTCAATTATTTATCAAAAGACATGGAGGAAGGTTATCCTGGCAACCTAAATTTATATGTTATATATAGTTTGTCTGATGAAAATGAATTAATTGTTGAATATTATGCTGATACTGATAAAACCACAATTTTAAACTTAACACAACATTCATATTTTAATCTTTCTGGTGAGAGTTCTGGAGATATATTAAATCATAATTTAGAAATATATGCAGATTCTTTTTTACCAGTAAATAAAAAAATTATACCATCTGGAGAAATTAGAAATGTAGGGGGAACACCTTTTGATTTTAGAAATTTAAAAAAGATTGGAAGGGATATTAATCTTGATAACAACCAATTAATCTTAGGAAATGGTTATGATCATTGTTGGGTATTAAATGACTTTGACGGAACTGTAAGAAAGGTTGCAACTGCATCAAGTGATAAAAGTGGAATAAAGATGGAGTTATACACTGACCAGCCAGGTGTTCAGTTGTATACGGGCAACTTTTTGAATGGGTCATTAAAGTCAAAACAAGATCTAAAATATGAAAAGCGATCTGGTTTCTGTCTTGAAACACAACATTTCCCTAATTCACCTAATGAAGATAGTTTTCCAAGTACCTACTTAAAACCTGGTGAAAAATATAAATCAAAAACAGTTTTTAAATTTATTTTTTGATTGCAATAGCATTATCCATAATATAAACGCCACTACTTACATCTAGCCTATTCAATCTTAGTATTCCAACAACAGTAACAAGTTCATCCATAAAAAAAGAATCATGTCCAGGTTTTAGTCTAAGTTCTATTGCAGACTCTGGACCGCCATAGCCACAAAAGAAGCAATCAGCATATGGATTTTGAGATAAAACGTAGATGCCTTCATCAGGGGCTAATGTTAGCATATATCCAGTAATTACAACTTCTTTATTATCTAATAATTCAACAGTTTCACCAAAATAAGGTGTTTGAAAATACCCATCAACATCTTCTCTATACTCAGATTTATAGTAGACGTCCCTAAGTTTTAGCCAATCAATTTCAGTTTGAGAAAAAAGATTATTTGAAATAAAAAGAACTAATATGTATATTAATTTATTCATCTGCTAGTATTTCGGATATATTCATTTTATAAACTTGAATTGCTGGAATCAAAGATGATATCAGTCCAATTAAAATTGATAAACCTAAAAGCCAAAACTCTTCATTTAAAATATATAAAGAACTTAAACTGTAGTTTAAACTTTCTTCCATTAGCGAAGATACAAACATGACGCCTAATCTACTAACTAGTAATCCCAATAAAAATCCTGAAATTGTAAGAATTAAGCTTTCAAATATCACCATTACTGATAATTGAGATCTTGAGGCTCCTAAAGTTCTTATTAATGCCATTTCATATTTTCTTTCTCTCATTGAGTTAAATAAGTTAATAAATAAACTAAATCCAGAAACTAGTATAATTAGGTATGCTAAATAGGTCAATGTTTCAATTCCAAATCCAAAAAGTTTAAATAGTCTAGATATCTCATAAGAGGGTACAGCTGCTTGGAGGTTTGTATTTTCATTTATTTGTCTTGGAAACTGTATAATGTTCATAGGGCTTTTAAACTTTATAAGCATTGCAGTTATCTCTTTATCACCGTGTTCATGTTCGTCATGATCTTCATCATCATGATCATGTTCATGTTCGTCATGATCTTCATCATCGTGATCATGTTCATGCTCTTCATGATCTTCATCATCATGATGTTCTTCGTGGTCTTCATCATCATGATCATGTTCGTCATGTAAATCCCAAATACTCTGAGGAGAAGTAATAATAAGTTGATCAACTACTGAGTTTGAAGGCTCTAATAATCCTACAACTTTGAATGATTGATTAACATGTGATTCACCAGTTTCTCTTAAGCCATGTGAACTCACTAGCTCATCATCTAAATTTATATTGAGTTTAGAATATATTTTTGCCCCAACTACAACTTCAAATGGGGCATTCCATTTCTTCCCATCTTTAATTTTAGCATTATATAGATCTAAAAATTTATCCTCTGTACCAACAATTCTATATCCTTTATAATTATCACCATAAAGCAGATCAATGCTAGATCCAACCATTCTATTGTTTTTAATTTCTTCTGCATCTTCAACCGATATATTTCCTGTTGGAGAATCAATATGGTAAACAGCAGAAAGAATTAATTGAAGAGGACTACCTTTTGCACCAACAACCATATCAATACCCTTTAAGTTATTATCCATTTGAGTTTTAATAAGACTGTTTAATTGTAATAAAAGTGATATTATCCCAATACCTAAAATTAATAAGGCTAAACTCAATATTGAGTTTAATGGCTTACTTATAATATTCTTTATGCTTAGCTTAAATATATTCAAAGTTTAATTGATTTTTTGAAATGTTTTTTTAATCTATTATCATGAGTTATTACAATTAGCTGAGCATTAAATTCAGAAGCTTGTTTTTTAAGAAGTTTAATAACTCTATCACAATTTTCATCATCTAAGCTAGAGGTTGGCTCATCAGCCAAAATTAATTTTGGGGAATTTACAATTGCTAAAGCAATAGATGCTCTTTGTTTTTCACCTTGACTAAGTTGATTTGTCTTTTTATCAGATTTATCAAGAATCCCCAAGCTTTTAAGAATAGTATCAATTCTATTATTATCTTTTTTATTAGCAATAAATTGGGCAAGCTCTAAATTTTCTTTTACCGTCAATGAGTTAACAAAATGAGATCTTTGAAATACTATTCCAATATTTTCACCTCTAAAAGTATCTAGTTGATATGAATTTAAGTTACTAATTTCTTTTCCAAATAATTCAATTGAACCAGATTTAGACTCTAGTAATCCAGCTAAAAGATGTAATAAAGTAGTTTTACCAATACCAGAGTTTCCAATAATTAAAAGATTCTCTTTTGTTTTAATTTCAATATCTGGAAATTGAAAAAAAACTTGATTATTATAGTCAAACTTTATATCTCTGGTTTTAATCATTGCTTAAATATATCAAATTGACTTTAAAAGACCTCCATCAATTGGAATATTAGCACCATTTATATAGCTCGCATTTTCAGATGCTAGAAATGTTACGAGAAATCCAAATTCCTCAGGATTGCCAATTCGTCCTAATGGAACTTCTTGTTTCATAGCATCATATAATTGACTTATTTCAACATTAAGTTTTTTTGCTTTTTCAGAGTTAAGTTCTTTTAATCTTTCAGTATCAAAAAATCCAGTTAATATATTATTAACGGTAATATTATTATTACCAATATCGTTTGAGAGTGTTTTAGCCCAAGATATGACAGATGATCTTATTGAATTAGATAATGCTAAATAACTTAAAGGTTCTTTTATGCTAACAGAAGTCATATTTATCACTCTTCCCCATTTATTTTTTTTCATTTTTTCAAGCGCTAACATTGTAGTATAAACTATATTTTTGAATAGCAAGTCAAATGCTTTTTGATAATCATTAATTGATAAGCTATTCACATCGCCTGCTTTTGGACCTTGTGTATTATTAACTAAAATGTCAATTCTGTTTTTATTTAAATAATCTCTAATAATCTTTGAATATTTTTCGTGATCATTATAATCGCAAACAATATATTCATGTTTACAATCAGTACTTTTATTAAGCTCAGCGATTGACTTTTTCAGTAAATCTTCACTTCTTGCTACTAGGGTAACTTTAGCTCCAGAATAAGCCAATTGTTTAGCAACCGCATAACCTAATCCCTTACTGCTACCTCCAATTAAAGCATGTCTTGATTTTAATGAAATTTTCATTTGTATTCTTCTCTAACAGGTGAAAATACATCCATTAATCTACATTCAGTCAATGCTTTACCTGAATGAGGAATATTTGATGGTATAACTACCACATCACCACTTTTATAAATTTTTTTATTTCCATTTAAAATAAATTCAAATTCACCCTCAATTACATGCATAATCTGTTCATGATGATGAGAGTGTTCAGGTACCTCTGCACCTTTTTCAACATCCCAAAAAGCCCATGTGATTTTATCACCATGCATGAGTTTACCTTTTAAACCAGGAAAAAATTCCTTTTGCTTTATATTTTCTAAATTCATTTTATATAAACTTTATTATTAACATAAACAGAAAAAGTCACTTTGGCTGAAGCTTCTAAGGTTTTTGATACAGAACAATATTTTGTAAATGACAACTCACTTGCTTTATAAGCTTTTTTTGAATCCACATTTCCCTCAATAAATACTTTTGCATGAATTTCTGTAAATAGTGATGGTAGTTCTTTACCTTCTCTTTTACCTTCAACTTCTATATATAAGTTGTCAAAATTTTGTTTTTGTTTTTTTAAAATTGAAATAATGTCAATGCTGCTACAGCCAGCTACACCCATTAATAGTAACTCCATAGGACTTACGCCTTTTGGAGATAAGTCAGATTTATTATCAATTTCTATTGAATTTCCATTCTGATTCTCAATTTTTGAATGATAACCAGATTTGTGAATTAACTTTACTTTCATTTTAAAACTGGAATCAATACGGCACTCAAATCAGGATCTTCCATATCCTTATCTAAAGGGAACATTGGTCGTTTAATGTTTTTGTATCCTAATCTTTCTAAGTCTTGATCAACTCCACCTGGTGTTAAAGCCATTACCCAATCTCCTCTTATGTCATAAAGTTCAGGTACTAAATAACCAATTTTGACCATGAGGATATCTGTTTTTGAAGGATTTAAACTAAGGTTTGTAAAGTCAGATATATAGTGATAAGGTTTTCTTTTATTAGTAACTATGACCTTAATACTCCCGACCTGAACTACAACTTCAGCTTCAGCATTTTTATCTCCTAAATGAACTGCCCTTAAAGTCCCATTTAATAATATTGGAGGAGAAAATCTATTATCAACTATAGCTCCAACATATCCACTAACTTCTTCTCCAATTTTTGTATTAAGTGCATTTTTAATTAAGTCAGGCCCAGGAATTGATGCATAAATTATTTCGGGGCCATTTTTAGATTTAAATTCTTTAGATTTTAATAGCTTATCCAAAGTCCAAGTAACATCTCCTGCACCACCAGCTGTGGGATTATCCCCCATATCACTAATTATAAAAGGTTTGTTGTCTTTTTTATTTTTTAAATATTTAAATGCTTGGCTTAATGCATCATTTAATGTGGTAGTAGGGGCTACAAAATCAAATTCATCCCTTGCATCCCAAAAACTTTTTGCTAATTCCTCAGCTCCCTTTACAACTGCATTTTTATTATCACCAACAGTCATTACTACTGCATGATTTCTAGGTGCATCGCCCCATGCATATCCAACCCAGATAGCAGCATCTACAACCCCTTTGCTATCAGCAATTGGTTTGACTTTTTCATAAAGGGATTTTCCAGGCTCAACTCTTGTGCTTGTTTGTTCTCCAGGAAGTAGTATTGGAACAGGAATCCAAGCTTTATATTTAGGCTTGCCTTCAACGGATTTAAGTCTTTCAATAAGATTATCTAAAGCCCTTTGTTTAGATTCTAGTGCATCTGTATGAGGAGCTTTTCTGTAGCAAGTTATTATATCTGAATTTAAAGCTAGTGTTTCAGAAACATTTCCATGAGAATCCATTGAAGTTGAAATCATTGTTTTGTTCCCAATAACACTTCGAATTCTTTCAATAAAATCCCCCTCCGGATCATCCATTCCTTCAACATTCATAGCTCCATGTATATCAAAAAATAATCCATCCAAAGGAAGAGTTTGTTTTGTTAACTCAATTATTTGTAAAACCATAGATTCATACGATTCTTTTGAAACTACCCCACCAGGCAAAGCTCTTGCTCTCATTGTTGGAAACCAATCTGCATTATCCATGTAATTCTGATCAAAGAATGGATAACTTCTAAATATATCTCCACCATACCTAATATCAAATTCTTTTTCAGTTGTTATTGCTGGTGAAAATGTACTAGATTCAATTGCCAACCCAGTTATACCAATTCTTAGTTTCTTGTTTGAAGTATTACATGAAAATAGGACTGTAATACTTATAAAATATAATAATTGCTTGATCTTCATATGTATTGTTGAATTTATAAAAAATTTACAATTACTTTTTTAATTATTCCATTAATTTTTTATTTCAATTAATATTTTGTAAAATGTATGTTATGGAACCAAATTTACTAATGTCCAGAACATTCTTAATTCTGGGAGGTATGTTAATTATTACAACAATTACAGCTCGTTTAAATAAAGCATATGAAACATCAACTGAATTATTTATAACTGTTGGAGGAAGTTTTTTATTTCTTTTCTCTGTCATGATATTTGCTGATTCTTATCCAATAAATTTAATAGTCGTTGCAATTTTCTCTGGTTTTATTGGATGGTCATTAGGACCAACAATTGCATACATTGGAGAGTCATTTAAATTTAGAAAGTATCTAAAATCAAAAATGGTCTTATCAATGAGTATCAAAAGAGAACAAAGTCCAACATTTTGGGAAAAATTTATGGGAGCTAATGAGGAAAAAAAAACAGGTTATTATTATAAATCTGAACCATCAAAAATTTTTGATAGAAACTCAAATGAATTCAAAGAATTAAAAGATGACTTTGATAAAAATGTACTGCATCATGATAGATATAATCAGGAATGGCAAAATGTTGTATTTCAGGCAATGGTTGGTACGACTTTAGCTGTTATAATAGCAGGGACTATTGTTGCGTTCATTCCAACAGATTTTAGTTTTCTAGGTATCTTTTTATGGATTGCATTACTAGCACTAATAGTTGTAGAAATTCTAAATGCCTTCGTGTTTAAATCTGAGAGAAGAAGGGTATTATATTCTTATTGCGGTGTAGTCATTTTTTCTTTGTATTTAATTTATGATTTTAATTATTTAGAAAAAGCAATTGCTGCTGGAGATAATTCATGGGGAACTGCCGTTAAGATTGCAGTTAATTTATATTTAGATATTATAAATCTATTTATTGATTTACTTGAGATATTAGCTTCTTCAGATTAGAACATATTTTTTTCTAGTCCAATTAAAAAAGCGTATTCCATGGCAACTTCTTTTAATGCTTCGAATCTTCCTGAGGCTCCACTATGTCCTGTTTCCATATTTGTATGTAAAAGAATTGTACTATTAGAACTATTATAATCCCTTAATTTAGCAACCCATTTAGCAGGCTCCCAATATTGAACTTGTGAATCGTGCAATCCAGTTGTAACTAAAATATTTGTATAAGTTCCGTTTATAATATTATCATAAGGCGAATATGAAAGCATATAATCATAATAGTCTTTGTTATTTGGATTTCCCCACTCATCATATTCAAGTGTAGTTAACGGAATAGATTCATCCAACATAGTAGTCATTACATCAACGAAAGGCACTGCAGAAATTACTCCATTAAATAACATTGGTTCTAAATTTAAAACAGCACCCATCAAAAGTCCACCAGCTGAACCACCCATTGCATAAATATGTTCTTCGGATGTATATTCCTCATTAATTAGATATTTAGCACAATAAATAAAATCAAGAAAAGTATTTTTTTTATTTAAAAGTTTACCATCTTCATACCAATCTCTACCCAAATATTCACTTCCCCTAATGTGCGCTATTGCGTATACAAAACCCCTATCTAATAAGCTTAGTCTTACAGATGAAAAATATGGATCAAGAGTTATTCCATATGAACCATAACCATAAAGTAATAGAGGAGTATCTTGGTTTAACATAGTTTTTTTATGTCTTATTATTGATATGGCTACTTCTTTTCCATCATGAGATTGTACCCATTTTCTTTCCGTAATATAATTTTCCTCATCAAAACTATTTCCTAAAACTTCTTGCTTCTTTTTAATTTCAAATAATTTTGTTTCCATATCAAAATCAATAACAGATGATGGTGTGTTTAGAGATGAAAAAGAATATCTTAATTTTTTTGAATTAAAATCAATATTGGTACCTGGCGATAGACTGTATGTTTCTCCATTTATTGGCAAATAATAATCATCAGAATTATCCCATTTTTTTATATTCATTTTTACAAGACCAGAGTCTCTTTCTACTACTACTAGAAAATCATTAAATATTTCTATTCCCTCTAGCAAGACTTCGTTCCTGTGTTCAATAACATCTACCCATTTTTTCTCATCATTATAATCTAAAGAAGTCTTCATAAGCTTAAAGTTTTTAGAATTATCCTTATTTGTTATTATAAAAAAATTGTTCTGAAAATGGCTTATTGAGTATTCATGTCCTTCAACTCTTTTATTAAAGATTTTAAATTTTCCAGTTGGATTGTTTGCATCTAAATATCTTACTTCGCTTGTTAGTGTACTTCTTGAGTTAATAAATAAAAATCTTTCAGATTTAGATTTAGATATACCTACACTAAAAGATTCGTCTTTTTCTTCGAATACTAATTGGTCAATTGTAGGATCTGCACCTAGTTCATGCTTAAAAATTTTATTGACTCTTAATGTTACTTCTTCTTTTTTAGAATAAAAAACTGTTTTATTATCATTAGCCCATACCAAACTGCCAGTAGTATTTTTAATTTTTTCATCATATAACTTTCCAGTTTCAAGATCTAAAAAGTTTATAGTATATAACCTTCTTGATAATGTATCTGATGAATAAGCTAATTTTTTATTATCAGGACTAATACTTATTCCACCTAAATTATAAAATGAATGGTCTTTTGCTAAAATATTTACATCAATTAGAACTTCCTCTTTGTTGTCTAGGCTTTTATGTTTTCTTGTATAAATTGGATAATCTTTTCCTTTAATATATTTTTTTATGTACCAATATTCATTGTAGAAATAGGGGACAGAGCTATCATCTTTTTTAATCCTATTTTTCATTTCATTAAATAGCTCTTTTTGTAATTTTTTAGTTGGCTTTAATTTACTATCCGTATAGTTATTCTCATCGTTCAAATATTTGATTACTTTAGGATTTTCTCTTTCATTTAGCCAATAATAATCATCAACTCTTGTATCAAAATGCTTTTTCAGTTTTTTAGGAATTTTTTCTGCTTCTGGCTGTTTGATTTTCATATTACATGAAAGATTTAAAGTTAAAAGAAAGCAAATAAACAATAAACTTTGGATATTGTATCTCTTCATAATTATTTATTTGGCAAGATTCTAGAAAACCAAAGTTTCTTAATGATTTTAAAAAGCAATTCTCTACCAAAAATTTTAATGAAAAAGTTTATAATTTTTGTGTCTCGTCCGATGAAATTAGAAACTTTACTTTTTGTGATAGATTGTTTAAAAACAAAATTTGCAACATCATCGCTGTTTCCAAACCCAAAAGGAAATGGAGGTTCATTTTTTATTCCCTCTTCAAGAGCTTTTTTTAGGTTTTCTCTTATGTCATCTAATTCTTCTTTTTTTTCATTTTCAGTAAAGTTTACTGAATCATGAAATCCAGTTCTAAAAGATCCTGGCGCAACAGTTTTAATATCAATCCCAAACAAGCTTAATTCATAATGAAGACATTCAGTTAAACCCTCAACAGCAAACTTCGATGAGTTATATAGTGATGTGAAAGGTAATCCAAATCTTCCCGCAATTGAAGATATATTAATTATTACTCCATCTTTTTGTTTTCTCATTTGAGGTAAAACACCCCTAATACAATCAATTAGTCCAAAGTAATTAACATCAAATTGATTTCTTATTTCTTGTTCAGAAGCTTCCTCTAATAAACCAAATGCTCCATATCCAGCATTATTAATTAGGATATCAATTCTACTATATTTTTTAATCGTAAAGTCAACAACATTTTTAATATCAGATTTATTAGTAACATCTAACTTTTTAATATCTACATTATCTAGTTTCATTAAGTTTGGAGAACTATCCACATTTCTCATAGTAGCAATAACCTGAAATTTTTCCTTTTGAAATTTTTTTGCAATTAACTCTCCAAATCCTCTTGATGCACCTGTAATTATAACAACTTTTTTCATTTTATCTTAATATCATAAATGTAATTATAATCATTAAATCATAGCCCTTAATTAAATTTAAAATTTTGGGTTATTTGTAATTTAATTTGTTCATTTGCATAAATAATTATTATGAAAATTATTGAATTAAAAAACTCTGATATTTTTGGAGCTTCATCAAGCTCCTTGTGTTTTGCACATTGTCTGCTAACACCAATTCTATTTTTGTCTCCAATATGGTGGTGGTCAAGCTTAAATATCTTGTTTATTTCAGTTTCTTTTATAGCAGTATATAATTCCGTTAAGAAAACATCGAGAAAAATAATGAAGCCTTTATTTTGGATAGGTTTTTCTCTTTTAACTCTTTCAATTGTTAATGAAGAGTTTCATTTTTTACATGTTCCAGAAGTTTTAAATTATTCTGCTGCTGCTTTTCTTGCTGGTCTTCACATTTATAATCATCGATATTGTAAGTGTAATGATGAAGAATGTTGTACACCTTAATTAGATTTTTAAAAAAATATTTCCTGTGCTAATCTGTAAGTATTTGAGTGAGCTTCTAAAATATCCTTTATACTAATTGAATATCCTCCTCCCATACTAATTTGAATAGGAATATTATTTTTTTTACTTAGCTCTAATACAAATTGATCTCTTTTTTTACAACCATTAATTGTTAATGAAAGTCTTCCAAGTTTATCGTTTTCCAAGACATCAACACCTGCTAAGTAAAATATAAAATCAGGCTCAAATTCATCAAATACTTTCGGCAGTATTTCTTTTAATTTATTTATATAAAATTCATCATTAGTTTTATCAGGAAATTCGATATCTAAATCACTTTTTTCTTTTTTAAATGGATAATTTTTTTCGCCATGAAAAGAAAGAGTGAATACATTATTATTTTCTCTAAAAATGGAAGCTGTTCCATTGCCTTGATGAACATCTAAATCAATAATTAAAATTTTTTTTGCTTTATTATTTTTAATAAGATAGTTAGCTGCAATTGCTTGATCATTTAACATACAAAAAGCCTCTCCTCTATCTTTGAATGCATGATGAGTTCCCCCAGCTATATTCATTGAAATACCATTTTTAATTGAAAAATTAACACACTCAATTGTGCCTTGAGCTATTTTTTTTTCTCTTATTACAAGTTCTTCGCTCATTGGAAACCCTATTGGCCTAATTTCTTTTTTAGTTAATAAAAGAGATGAAAATCTATGATAATAATCCTCATCATGCGTTAATAATACATTATTATCTTTTAAACTTGAGGGTATAAAAAAATTCTCATGGTTACATGTATTTTCTCTTAATAGTTGTTCTGGAATAAGATCATATTTAATCATAGGAAATCTATGATTTTCATCCAATGGATGTTTATAAATTTTATCAAAGGCAATTTTTAGCATCTATATTTAAAAATGTAAAAATATTTATAAATTTAGATATGACAGTTTTAATTGTTCTTTTAATAACCAGCCTTTCTTACATTGGTATTGCTTTTCTTGTTAATGAAAAAAATGCTAAGTATTTATTATCAGGATATAACACTATGAGTGAACCAGAAAAAGAAAAGTTTGATATAAAATCATATTTAATTTTTTTTAAAAAGTATTGGATTAATATTGGAGTTACATCATCACTCGTTACTTGTTTTTCTTTTTTACTTTTTTCAGAACTTATAATGTTAATCGCCCATGCTCTAGTTGTGACAATCCCCATACCATATTTTATTTATAAATCTAATAAAGATTTTAAGCGTAATTAGATAATAACTGTCTCATTTTCAATTAATAATAAAAAGGTATATTTATTTGAATGAAGGAAAATTATTCTGATAAATTCTTTAATGTAAGCTCAAGTTTCGGGTTTCTCCCAGAAAAAAATCCTTTAACGGTTTTGCCAAATAGATATAAAGAATTACAAAGCTTATTGGATAATATGCCTGTAAACTTAGCCAACGGATCTAAAGGATATCTAGCTATACCTAATAGAATTAAAATTGAAGTTGATAAGTTGCCAAACTATTTGAATGATGTAAAAAAAGAAACTGAAATTTTAGTAATTCAAGCGTTATACAGAGGATATTGTTTTTTAGCATCTGCTTATACTTTAGAACTTTCATATCAAGAATTTGTTAAATCAAAAAAATATGGGAAAGCAAGGCAATTTCTCCCAATACAAATTGCTCAACCTTTTTTCGTAGTAGCGAAAAAACTTGATGTTTATCCATGGCTAGACTATCATTATGCTTATTCGTTAGGAAATTACAGGTTTTTAGATAAGTCAAAAGGTTTTCATTGGTCAAATCTTGATCAGTGTGTTAAATTTTCTGGTACCAGTGATGAGTCAGGTTTTATCATGAATCATGTTGATATCAATCAACATTCACCAAAGTTAGTTGAGTCAGTTTTGGAATCTTTAAAGTGTATTGAGAATGATCAAGCTGATGGATTAAATAAAAATTTAAAACAAAATTTTCATTCAATGGAACTTGTTAATGAGAGAAGAAAAGAAATGTGGGTTGCATCAAGATGGAAACATTATAATGATTTTAGAATTTTTATAATGGGAATAAAAGGGAATGAAGAAATTTTTGGTAATGGATTAATTTATGAAGGTGTTTCCAATGAACCACAGCAATATAGAGGTCAAACAGGAGCTCAAGACAACATAATTCCTATGGAGGATATTTTTACGGGTGTAATAAACTTTTACCCTGATAACCAATTAACAAAATATCTAATGGACCTTAGAACATATAGGCCAAAATGTATTCAAGATTTCTTTATTGACCTAAAAAATAACATTGACTCATTAAAGGGTGGTTCAATTTTTAATTACTTAAAAGAACAACAAAACTCCTCTGGAATGTGTTACCTTTTAGCTATAGTAGAAGAGATTTATAAGTTCAGGAATGGTCATTGGCAATTTGTCCAAAAATATATTATGGCCAATACTAAGTACTCAAAGGCAACAGGTGGAACTCCGATTATTAGCTGGATTCCAAATCAAATTAAATCAGTTTTAAATTTTATTGAGCTTATTTTAAATGAGCTTATTAAGATGGAAAAAAATTTTAATGAAGAACAAAATTTAATCTATACTAAATCGTCTGACACTTATCAATCAAAAAAGAAATTACTTGATCAACAACTTATTATTGTAGAAAATTCTAATTATAATCCTGGCAAAGTTTTTGAATTAAACAAAAAGTTCAAATTAGAAGATTCAAACATTGAAAAAAAGTAACCTACCCTCAAAAATCTGTGTTGTTTGTAATAAACCATTCAATTGGAGAAAAAAGTGGGAAAAAAACTGGGAAAATGTCAAGTATTGTAGTAAAAGATGTAGAGGAAAATAATTCATTGATTTGGTATCGAAATGATTTAAGAGTTGATAATCATTCTGGCCTTTTTAATGCAATAAGAAATTCAGATAAAGTCTTAGGGTTTTACTGTTTCAATCCTAAAATGTTTGAGCTCAATGAATTAAATTTTCATAAAACTGATAGCTACAGGGCTAAATTTTTAATTGAATCAGTAGAAAATCTAAAAACTGAACTAAAAAAAAATAATATTTCTTTAATTATTAAAATTGGGGATCCAGTTGAAGAATTAACCAATATTATTTCAAAGAAAAATATTAATAATATTTATTTTCAAAATGAGTGGACGGAAGAAGAAGTTTTTGAAGAAAAGTCTCTAAAAAATA
>QOPZ01000022.1 GCA_003331885.1 Cryomorphaceae bacterium
AAGCATTCACTGCTCCGATTAAACAATTATTAGAAATATTATCTAAATGCCCCCTAAATCTTAGCCAAGGACCTGCCATAGAAATATGATCAGTAGTACATTTTCCAAAAGCTTTAATTAATAATTTAGCTCCCAAGATATTTTTTCCATCCCATTGGCTAAATGGTTCAAGTTTTTCAAGTCTTTTAGATTTTGGATCAATAATTACATCAATACTAGAACCATCTTTAATTGGTTCTATGTATCCATTATCTTTAACATCAAACCCTTTTGGAGGTAGTTCCCATCCTTTAGGTTCTTCTAAGCTAACTACATTCCCTTTATTATTAATAAGTGTGTCTTTTAACGGATTAAATGCTAAATCACCTGATATTGCAATAGCGGCTACCATTTCAGGCGATGCAACAAATGCATGAGTATTGGGATTACCATCAGCTCTTTTAGCAAAATTTCTATTAAATGAATGAATTATGGAGTTCTTTTTCTCTTTATCTGCATCTTTTCTTGCCCATTGACCAATACATGGACCACAAGCATTAGTGAAGATTTTCGCATCAAGTTTTTCAAAAATATTAAGTAGTCCATCTCTTTCTGCTGTAAATCTAACCTGCTCTGAACCTGGATTTATTCCAAAATCTGCTTTTGTAGAAAGATTTTTTTCTAAAGCTTGGTTGGCTATTGAAGAAGCTCTTGATAAATCTTCATATGAGGAGTTAGTACATGAACCAATTAATCCCCATTCAATTTTTCTTGGCCAATCATTATCTTTAAGTGTTTCTGCCATCTTACTTACAGGAGTTGCAATATCTGGTGAAAAAGGTCCATTAATATGAGGTTCGAGTTCAGATAAGTTAATTTCAATTAATTCATCAAAATATTTTTCTGGATTTTGATAAACCTCTGGATCTCCTGTTAAGTATTCTTTAATTTTATTTGCTTCATCAGCAATTAAGTCTCTGCCAGTTGCTCTAAGATATTTTTCCATAGAACTATCGTAACCAAAAGTTGAAGTTGTAGCACCAACTTCAGCCCCCATATTACAAATTGTTCCTTTTCCAGTACATGATAGTTCTTTTGCACCAGGTCCAAAATATTCTATAATTGCACCTGTTCCACCTTTTACTGTTAAAATTCCAGCAACTTTTAATATAACATCTTTCGGTGCAGTCCATCCAGATAGTTTTCCAGTTAGTTTTACTCCTATGATTTTTGGAAACTTTAATTCCCACGCCATTCCAGCCATAACGTCGACTGCATCTGCTCCACCAACTCCAATTGCTACCATTCCTAAACCTCCAGCATTAACTGTATGAGAGTCTGTTCCTATCATCATTCCACCCGGAAAAGCATAATTTTCTAAAACAACTTGATGAATTATACCAGCTCCAGGTTTCCAAAAACCTATTCCATATTTATTTGAAACAGATTCTAAGAAGTTAAATACTTCATTACTGGTATTAATAGCACTTTGTAGATCTTCATCAGCTCCAATTCTAGCTTGAATTAAATGATCACAGTGAACTGTTGTTGGAACTGAAACCTTTTTCTTTCCAGCCTGCATGAATTGCAATAGTGCCATCTGAGCAGTAGCATCTTGACATGCAATTCGATCTGGAGCAAAATCAACATAATCTTTACCTCTAGTAAAAGGTTTATTAATTTTTTCATTCCAAAGATGTGAATAAAGAATTTTTTCTGATAATGTTAGAGGATGTTTACAAATTTTTCTAGCACTATCAACTTTTAACCTGATAGAACTATAAACTTTTTTAATCATCTCTAAATCAAAAATCATAGATCTTAGTACAAATTTAATAAAAAACCCCCAATTAAGGGGGATATTAGTAGCGGGAGCAGGACTCGAACCTGCGACCTTCGGGTTATGAGCCCGACGAGCTACCTACTGCTCTATCCCGCGAAATGGAGATCGAATTTACAATTTTTTGATTTTATAACAAAAATTATTGGGTATTACCCTTAAGCACTTAAATTTGTGAGGTGTTTAAATCAGGCTTTGTAAATATTATAGGACTTCCTAATGCTGGTAAATCTTCTTTAATTAATAGATTTATGCAAGATAATTTCTCTATTGTTACATCCAAAGCTCAAACAACAAGACATAGAGCTTTAGGAATAGTTAATGGAAATAATTATCAACTTGTAATTTCTGATACCCCTGGTTTTACTAACCCAAAAAATAGAATCCATGATTACATGAATAAAAAAATATTAGATTCTTTCAAAGATGCTGATATAATTTTATTTATGGTCGAGCTAGGAATTGATAAAAATAGAGATGTAAAACTTATTGAAAAAGTAAAAAAATCTAAAACTCCTGTTTTATTATTGTTAAATAAAGTTGATAAAGTAAATCAAACCGTTTTAGAAAATGAAAGTAATTTTTGGAAATCGGAATTTAAAAATATTGAAATTTGGATGATATCTGTGAAAGAAAATTTTAATATTGAAAATCTAAGGGAAAGGATAATTGAGTTGTTACCTGAAGGTCCTAAATATTTTCCTGATGATGCTTGGACTGATAAAAACGAAAGATTTTTTGTAAATGAAATTATTAGAGAAAAGATTTTTAAAAATTATTCCCAAGAGTTACCTTATGTTTCAGAAGTTATCACTGAAAAATTTAAATCAAAAAATAAGATTATTAAAATTTCTTCTTTAATTATTGTTGAAAAGGAATCTCAAAAAGGAATTATAATTGGCAACAAAGGAAATTCAATTAAAAATATAGGAACAGAATCAAGAAAAGATTTAGAAAGATTCTTTAATAA
Source organism: Cryomorphaceae bacterium (assembly GCA_003331885.1). Taxonomy (GTDB): domain Bacteria; phylum Bacteroidota; class Bacteroidia; order Flavobacteriales; family Flavobacteriaceae; genus Eutrophosalina. The sequence continues at coordinate 2,790 of QOPZ01000022.1, forward strand.
GAAAGTTTTTTTAGAATTAAATGTCAAAGTTTACAAGGATTGGAGAAAAAATAGTAATTATCTAAAAAAACTAGGATATAATTAAAATGAATAAGATTGTAGCTATAGTCGGCAGGCCTAATGTAGGTAAATCAACTCTTTTTAATAGGTTAATTAAAAGAAATGAAGCAATTGTTGACTCTGAAAGTGGAGTGACCAGAGATAGACATTACTCACTTTCTGATTGGAATGGAAAAGTTTTTACTTTAATTGATACTGGAGGTTATGTGATTGGAGGTGATGATACTTATGAAAAGGAAATTGATAATCAGGTAATGATTGCATTAGAGGAATGTGATAAAGTAATTTTTGTAGTAGATGTTAATGATGGTATTACATCAATTGATAAAGAAATAACAAAATTACTTCACAAGTCAAGTAAAGAAGTTATTATAGCTGTTAACAAGGTTGATAAAACAACGATGACTAATGAGTCATTGGAGTTTTATTCATTAGGCTTTGATAAGCTATTTGGCATTTCAGCAATAAATGGAAGTGGAACTGGTGATTTATTAGATGAATTAGTAAAAGATTTTGAAATCGATGAAAAGAATGATAATGATGATATACCATCGTTTGCTGTTGTAGGTAGACCAAATGCAGGAAAGTCTTCTTTTATAAACACTCTAATTGGAGAAGACAGAAATATTGTAAAAGATGAACCAGGAACAACCAGAGATAGTATTGATACTTATTATAATAAGTTTGGATTAAATTTTAAACTAATTGATACAGCAGGAATTAGAAAAAAATCAAAAATTAATACTAACCTAGAGTTTTATTCAGTAGTTAGGTCAATTAAGGCAATTGAAAACTGTGATGTATGTCTATTAATTATGGATGCTACAAGAGATTTTGATTCTCAATTAAAAAATATTTTTTGGCTCGCTCATCGAAGAAATAAAGGGATTGTTATTTTGGTAAACAAATGGGATTTGGTTAAAAAAGAAAACAAATCAACAATTGAATATGAAAGAAAAATAAGAGATGAAATAAAACCATTTATCGATTTACATATAATTTTTATTTCTTGTTTAAAGAAACAAAGAATTTTGAAGTCTTTAGAATTTGCAGTTGAAACATATGAAAATAGATCTAGAAAGATAAAAACTAGTATGTTAAATAATGACTTATTGCCAATAATTCAAAAAAACCCGCCTCCCTCAAATAAAGGTAAATTTGTTAAGATTAAATATTGTAGTCAAATTCCATCTCATTATCCTCAATTTGTTTTTACATCAAGCCTTCCTCAATATATGAAGGAGCCTTACAAGAGATTTTTAGAAAATAAAATAAGGAAACTCTATAACTTTACTGGCTGTCCAATTAATATTTACAGTAGAAAGAAATAATTAAATTTCTTTTTCAATTTTAATTAATTTCTCCTTTAATTTCTTAAGTTTTTTAATAACCTGAATAGTATTCTTGCTAGATTTTAGTTTTTTTTTAGCTCCATCTAAAGTAAAGCCTTTAATTTTTAATAAATCATAAATTAACTTAATGTTTTTTAAGTCAATTGAACTATATTTTCTGGTTCCTCTTAAATTTTTTTTTGGATTTAATATATCAAATTCTTTTTCCCAAAACCTTAGTAAGGAGGGCTTAATATCAAAAGCCTTGGATATTTCTCCGATGTTATAATATAATTTTTCAGGAAGTTTTAATTCCATACTTAATCTAGAGATTGATTTTCTTGTACAGAAATCCTAAGAACTTCATCGAATTCTTCAGCTGTTAAACTTCCATAAAAATAATTTACTGGGTTTACACTTTTACCATCTTTTATAACTTCATAATGAAGGTGTAATCCTTTTGATCTGCCAGTATTACCAACAAATCCAATGATATCTCCTTTTTTAACTGTTTGACCTCTATTTACATTGTATGAATTAAGATGTGCATATAATGTAACAAACCCATATCCATGATCAATTCTGATATGTTTACCATATCCGATTGAACGACTATCAGCCCTTATAATTTTACCATTACTTGCTGCATAAACTGGAGTATTTCTGGGAGCTGAGAAATCCATTCCTTTGTGCATTTTTCTTGACTTATCAAAAGGGTCAGTTCTCATTCCAAATCCAGATGCAATTCTGCTAAGATCATTATTTTTTATAGGCTGAATTGATGGTATTGCTGCCAGCATTTTTTCTTTATCTTTTACTAATTTTTCAATATCGTCAAGAGATTTTGATTGAATTACAAGTTGCTTTGTTAGTATATCAATTTTTTTTGTTGTTTCAATAACAAGTTGAGAATTTTCATAGCCCTCCAAATTTGAATATCTGTTAACTCCACCAAATCCAGCTTGCCTTATATCATCATCAATCGGATTAGCTTCAAATAAAACCCTGTAAATATTATTATCTCTTTCTTCAATATTTTCTAAGACAATTTCTAATTGATTAAGTTTTTTAGTAAGCAAATCAAATTGAAGTTTATAATTATTAAGTTCTCTGGTTTGAGTAAGTTCAGTTGGTGTGTTTACAAGTGGAGTACTTATTAAAATAAATAGACACATTAACCCAAAGAAAAATGATGCTAAAACAAAAGATATAAAATTTAAAAAACGATCTTTTGTAGATAGCTTTATTTCTTTATATGACAAAGATTTTTTGTCGTAATAAAATTTTGTTTTACTCATAAAAGAATAACTTTTGTTTAAGTTCTAACTATTTATTTTTTACTTTGTAAATATAAAGATTCTATTTATAAGATAAATATCAATGAATTCGAATTTAATCAGATCTAATTTTATAAAGTTCTTTGAGGAAAAAAGTCACTCTTTTGTACAATCTTCCTCAATAGTTGCAAAGAATGATCCTACATTGATGTTTACAAATGCTGGAATGAATCAGTTTAAAAATATTTTTCTTGGAAATGAAAGTGCTAAAATAAAACGTGTTGTAAATTCTCAAAAATGTTTAAGGGTTTCTGGCAAGCATAATGATTTAGAGGAGGTAGGTATTGATCACTATCATCACACTATGTTTGAAATGTTAGGTAATTGGAGTTTTGGAGATTATTTCAAAAAAGAAATTATCAATTGGAGTTTAGAAATTTTAACGAAGGTTTACAAACTAAGCAAAGATGATTTATATGTTACTGTTTTTGAGGGTAATGAAGACGATAAATTAGATAAAGATGTAGAAGCATATAATTTTTGGTCTGAGATTATTGATGAAGATAAAATTGTTCTTGGCGACAAAAAAGATAATTTTTGGGAAATGGGGGATACCGGTCCATGTGGTCCATGCTCTGAAATTCATATAGATTTAAGATCAAAAGATGAAAAAAACAAAATATCAGGTAGTAGTTTAGTTAACACCGACCATCCTGAAGTTATTGAATTATGGAATTTAGTTTTTATTCAGTTTAATAGAAAAAGTGATGGTAAGTTAGAAGAATTACCTGATAAACATATCGATACTGGAATGGGTTTTGAAAGGTTAGCACGAATAATACAAAAAAAAGAATCTAATTATGATACCGATATTTTTGCTCCATTAATCACTGAGATATGTAATATTACAGGATTAAAATATGGTAGAGATTCAAAAATTGATACAGCATTCAGGGTTATTGTTGATCATGTTAGAGCAGTGTCATTTTGTATAGCAGATGGTCAAATACCAGGAAATAGTGGTTCATCATATGTGATTAGGAGAATATTGAGAAGAGCCATTAGATATGGTTACACATTCTTAAATCAATCCAAGCCTTTTATTTTTAAACTTGTAAATATACTTTCAAACCAATTTGCTGATCACTTTAATGAACTTTTAAGTCAAAAAGAGCTTATTGAATCTATCATAAAAGAGGAAGAAAAATCGTTTTTAAGAACTCTTCAATCTGGAATCGAACGACTAGGAAATATGATTAAGAAATCTAATTCAAAAAAACTTTCAGGAAAAGATGTTTTTGAATTATTTGATACTTATGGATTTCCGGCTGATTTGACCTCCTTGATTTTGAAAGAAAATAAAATGTCATTTGATCTAAAGGAATTTGAAATTGAACTTGAAAAGCAAAGATCAAGATCTAAAAAATCTTCTAAAACTTTTACATCTGATTGGATAGTTTTAAACAAGGATCAATCGGACATATTCTGTGGATATGATAAATTATCAAACAAAACTAAAGTAAATCAGTATAGATATGTTAAAATTAAAGATGAAGAAATATGTCAATTGGTATTAGAAGATACTCCGTTTTATCCAGAGGGCGGTGGTCAATCTGGTGATAAGGGAAAATTAGTTTTTAATAATAATTCTGAAATAATTATAACTGATACTAAGAAGGAAAATGGCAAAATTTTACACTTTTCAAAAAAACCTAATTTTGATATTTCTTCGAATGTTACAGCAGTTGTAGATGCAATGAATAGAAATGAATCTTCATCAAACCACACATCTACTCATTTACTTCATCAAGCACTTAGAGACATTTTAGGAAAGCATGTTGAGCAAAAAGGTTCATCAGTTTCATCTGATGGTTTAAGATTTGATTTTTCACATTTTAAAAAGATAGATAATGATCAATTAAAAGAAATTGAAAATTATGTGAATAATAGAATTGATGATTCAATAGAATTAGAAGAGAATAATAATGAAAATTATAATGATGCAATTAATAAAGGTGCAATTGGATTATTTGGAGAAAAATATGGAAATAAAGTTAGAACAATTAAGTATGGAAATTCATATGAATTGTGTGGTGGAACCCATGTTAGAAATACAGTAAATATTAGAAATTTTTTAATTGTTTCTGAAAGTTCAATCGCATCAGGTATAAGACGAATAGAAGCAATTTCAGGAAAAAAATCAATTAACTACTTATCAGATAGAAATAATGAAATTAATGAACTCAAAGTAATTCTCTCATCTAACAAAGGCGCACTTGATTCAGTAAGAAATTTGAAAAATGAAAATTCTGAATTATCCAAAACTCTAAAGAAAAGTCAGAAAAAATTAATACAGTTTTACTCAGAATATTTTTTAAAAAAGTTTAAAAAAGTTGAGACTACTAATCTTTTAATTGAAAATGTTGATATTGATAAAGAATTAATGCGATCCTTATCTTTTGATTTAATTAATAAGATTGATAATTCTGTAATTATTCTTTATTCAAATAATTCTAATAATTTGAATATTATTTGTAATGTTTCAAAAACTTTGAATGATAATACTATAATTGATGCATCCAGAATAATTTCTAAAGTCTGTTCACATATAGGAGGCGCAGGTGGCGGACAAAAAACTTATGCTACTGGGTCTGGACTATTCAAAAATGATATAAAAGAAATTATTGAAAATATTCTAAAAGATATATTATAAGTTTTTAGATGGGTAAGATTCTAAAAGTTTAGAAACAAAATTATTTATTAATTCATCTCTTGATGATTTATTTGAACTGAGAGTTCCAGAACCATTACCTTGCCATAACAAAGATCCTGTTTTCGCATCTATAACATCAATATATAATAAGCCAACTATTCTTGATGATGGTCTGTAAGATGTTGACATAGATATTCCAAAAGGATACCAACCATAATATGGGTATTCATTGTATCTATTTATATATACATCTTCTCTAGATTTAGTATCAATATTAATAATTAAATCTGGAGTATTTGATAATGTATATCCCTTCTTTTGCATTTGATTTTCAACTGAACTTAATATTCTTTTTTTATCCAAATCAGATATTTCAATTTTATCAATTTGAGATTTTGAAAAGGCAAATGAATTATAATTTGAGAAATTAGCTGAAGAATCATAGTCAGTAACTACTCTAACAGAGGAACAAGAAGTGAATAATAAAAGAATTAATGTAAAAAGAATAGTTTGTTTCATATTATTAAAATTACAATAACTATGCCTAAACATCGATTTATTTCAAAGTAATTAATATTTTTAATATCTCTAAATGAAACTCGTTTTAAAAAATAAGCTAGTCTTTTCATTAATATTCTTGTTAACCTTTACTAGCTGTAGTATAATAAAATTTCCATTTAAAGCTGTAAAAAAAGTAAGTAAATCTACAGCTATTAAAAAAAATAAATCTGTCCAACTTGAAAGGTTCTTAAGAAATATGTCAAGTGATGAGCGTAAGAAATGGTACATAAAAACTTATTCAAAAATTGCAACTGATCAAATGAAAAAATATAAAATTCCTGCAAGTATTATTTTAGCACAGGGGCTTGTTGAGTCTGGAGCAGGAGCTAGTAATCTCGCTTTAAAATCTAATAATCATTTTGGAATAAAATGTCATCAAGAGTGGAGAGGAAAAAAGGTTTATCATGATGATGATAAAAAAAATGAATGTTTTAGAAAATATAAAAATCCTATTGAGAGCTACAAAGACCATTCAGAATTTCTTACTACCAGGGGGAGATATTCATTTTTATTTAGACTACCTATAAAAGATTATGTTGGTTGGTCTGAGGGATTATCTAAAGCAGGTTATGCCACTGACCCAAAATATCCAGAAAAATTAATTAATGTTATTGAAAGATATAATTTATGGAAGTATGATGGATCAAAAAAACAAAAAACTAAAATCAAGAATAAAAAAAAGATTAATGATGATTCAAATTATACAGTAAAAAAAGGTGATACATTGTACTCAATATCAAAAAAACATAAAATCTCTGTTGATGATATTATGAAAAAAAATAATCTCAAAAACAATAATTTAATAATAGGTCAAAAATTAAAAATTTAGCTACTCATCATTGCATCATCAATCATTGCAATACAATAGCTTAAATGACTTTTTAAAACCTTGTCTGAATATCTTTTAACTGCTTTATTTAAATCTTTCTTTAATTCTAATAGAGTACCCATTGTTATTGATCTTATATCAGAAACATCAACCTTTATAGATGTGATATATGAGCCCCATCCAGGCCTAGTAGGTGGTTGCTCATTTTTCATAATGTATCCTAACCTTGATATAAAACTTTTTTGTAGATTTCTTCTGTAGACATCAATTGATTTGTTATTTTTTAATTCAGACCAGATTCCATCTTTTAAATCAATCATCATTTCATTTAATGAATATGCATTATTTCCATTCAATGCTTCATTTTCAATCATTCTAGCCATTCTACCAAAATCAAGAACTCTGCTTAAATAGCTCGATTGTACAGATCTAATTCGATTTGTTGTTCCTGCATACTCAATTTTATTTAAAATATTTTTATCAATCATCCAATAAGGAGTTTCAAATAAATGTGTATTTAAAAAGTTTACACATGCTTTTTGATGATTTTTGTCTACATGTGTATAAACGGCACCATCTTGATCAGATGTTTTATAAAACTGATATACTCCACCAATATTTGTAGCAACATGCCCCATATATCTTCTAAATTGACCAAGTACCTGACCATAGATGTATTCCATTTCATCATAAGTTTCACCATCTTCAGTTGTCCATTCTATTAGTTTTGGAAGAATTCTTTTTAAATTTTTAATTCCGTATTCACTAGCCTTAATTGCATCATCACCTAAATCCTCAGTTTGAGAACTTGGATCTATACTTCCACTAGGTCCAAATCTATATGTCAAATCATCCTCCTTTTCTCTTATCCAACTTCTCAATATTTCTTTTTCCTCCTTTTCAGAAACACCTAGAATAGGTTTGTAGCCCCACATCACAGAATATCTATCATATATTCCGACATTTGGAGTTTCCCAATCAGATGGCATTAAAGCAACTCCTTTGTCTTCAGGTTGAGCAACATAATTAAATCTTGCATAATCCATTATTGAAGGAGAAGTACCGTATTTTTTTGTAAATGTTGCAGATCTCAATGAATCAACTGGATATGCACTACTACTACCCATGTTGTGAGGAAGTCCAATTGTGTGTCCAAATTCATGAGACGATACAAATCTTATTAATTCACCCATAACTTCATTTCTGAATTCAACTCCTCTAGCTTCGGGATCAACTGCAGAAGTTTGAACAAAGTACCAGTTTCTTAATAATTTCATGACATTATGGTACCAGTTTATATCAGATTCTATTATTTCACCTGACCTGGGGTCACTGACATGAGGACCATTAGCATTTAATGTTGAAGATGCTAAATATCTTACAGTAGAATATCTAATATCCTCTGGACTCCAATCTGGATCTTCTTCTTCGGTTGGAGGGTCTTTACATATTACAGCATTTTTAAAACCGGCTTCTTCAAAAGCAGCATTCCAATCTTCAATTCCTTGTTTAAGATATTTTCTCCATTTTTTTGGAGTTGCCCTATCAATATAATATACTATTGGTTTTTTAGGTTCAACTAATTCACCATTTTTAAATTTTTCAACGTCTTCATCTTTTACTTCTAATCTCCATCTGTCAAGATATGTAACACTTTCAGCTTCTTGATTATCAATTCCATAGTCAGTTTGACTAGTTGTAAACCATCCAATCCTTTCATCAAAATATCTTCTTTTCATGGGTTTTTTTGGAAGTAATATCATTGAGTTATTAAGTAACATTGAAATTTGACCATTCTTTGCATCTGATGATTTATAAGTTTTTATATGTTTAGACTCAATATTAAGAGGAAAACTTCTGATTGATTCGATAAATGATAATTTTGTATCGAGACTTGAAATCTTATTTCTTTTTCTGTAAGATTGTGGATATCCAAATGATTTTACATCAGTTTTGAATAAATTTGTAACATCGACTACAAAGGTGTTTTTGTCTTTATTTTCAACTTCAATTTTAAAGCTTGCTATGATCGGTTCAAAATTAGCATTAGATACGGCCTCTTTTATTGGAAGTGAATCAGATGCAAAATTTGAAAATGAAAGTTCTTTGAGTAGTAAGTTGTTATCAAATTTTTGCCAACTTAAAACTTGTTCACTCAATTTGTGAGCACCCAATGGAATTTCCTTTGCCATCTTAGCAATTCTAGTTACCATTAGCATATCCCTATTAAGTAAACTGTCATGAATTTCATAGTAATATTTTTCACCAATCTTATGAACTTCAAATAAACCTTTATCTGTTACAGCTTTGTCGGTTATAACATCTGAGTATGTCTTCTCTTTTTTATCCTTATCAGATTTTTCAGGTTTTTTTTGTGAATAAGTATTAGGGCTTAATAATAATAAAGCTAAAATTAGTGTAAGAATATAATTAGTTGTTTTCATAACAATAGTTGAAAAGTGAAAATTTAATTTACAAAAAAAATAATAAATGTGTTAAACTATTTCTACAAACAGACCTTCATCGTTTTTAGAAACTTTAACTAAATTGTTTTTAGTTAGGTGCTTTATACTTTTATCCCATTTTTTATTACTTAAACCTGATGAATTTTTTAAGGTAATTAGCTCAATTTTTTCATGATTTTTTACTTCTTCTAATATAGATTTTTCATTTTCATTTAAATCAATTTTTGATTCTTTGTTTTCAGGCTTCATTTGGGGAAAAAATATAACTTCTTGAATTGACCTATGATTTGTTAGTAGCATTACCAACCTATCAATTCCAATTCCAATTCCAGATGTTGGAGGCATTCCGTACTCTAAAGATCTAACAAAATCATGGTCAATAAACATAGCTTCTTCATCTCCTTTTTCAGAAAGTTTAAGTTGATCCTCAAATCTTTCAAGTTGATCAATAGGATCATTAAGCTCTGAATAGGCATTTGCAATTTCACTACCATTAATTAGAAGCTCAAATCTTTCAGTTAGTTTAGGATTTGTTCTATGTTCTTTTGTAAGTGGACTCATCTCTTTGGGATAGTCAATAATAAATGTAGGTTGAATAAAATTTGCTTCACACTTTTCTCCAAAAATTTCATCAATTATTTTGCCTTTTCCCATAGTATCATCAATTTCGATTCCTATTTTTTTAGCAGCTTCTGCTAATTCTTTTTCATTTAAAGCTAAAGCATCAATTCCAGTTTGATTTTTTATAGCATCTATAATCCCAATTTTTTTATATGGTCCTTTAAAATCAATTTCCTTATTACCATAAATAACTTTTGAGCTACCATGTGTGTCTAATGCAACTTTCTCTAATAATCTTTCAGTAAAGTCCATCATCCAATTATAATCTTTGTAAGAAACATAAAACTCAAGATTTGTAAATTCAGGGTTATGTGTTCTGTCCATTCCTTCATTTCTAAAATCTTTGGCGAATTCAAAAACACCATCAAATCCCCCCACTATTAGTCTTTTAAGGTATAGCTCATTTGCAATTCTCATGTATAAAGGAATATTTAAAGAATTATGATGAGTGATAAATGGTTTTGCAGCTGCACCACCAGGAATTGGTTGTAAAATAGGTGTTTCAACCTCAATGAAACTTTCATTTTCAAGGGTAGCTCTTATGGAAGAAATAATTTTAGATCTTTTTAAAAATGTATCCTTAACACTATCATTAACTATCAAATCAACATATCTTTGTCTATATCTAAGTTCTGGAGAACTAAATTCATCATACACATTTCCTTCACTATCAGTTTTTGGAAGTGGTAAAGGTTTTAACGATTTTGATAATAATTTAAAATCTTTTACTAGAATTGTCATTTCACCAACTTTTGTTTTGAACAGCTCACCATCAATTCCAATAATATCTCCTATATCTAAGAGTTTCTTGTATAAATCATTGTATTTTGACTTATCATCACCTAAACATATTTCATCTCTGTTAAAGTAGACCTGTATTCTTCCAGAACTGTCCTGTAATTCAGCAAAGCTTGCATTACCTTGAATTCTTCTAGACATTAATCTTCCAGCAATTATAACTTTTTGCCCAACAATAAAATTAGATTTAATTGATTTTGAATTGTGAGAAATATTAAATAAATCTGCTGGATATGGGTTTATCCCAAGCTCACGAATTTTTTTGAGCTTTTCTCGTCTAATTATTTCTTGTTCAGAAAGATTTGACATTTTATCAAATATACGTATATAAGAGTTATTTAATGCTTATGTTTTTTAATTTTATATAAAATTTAAACTAGTTGGGCAACTCAAAAAAAGTTATTGTAAGAAATTTAGGCTCTGTTGATTTTGAAGAGAGTTTTAAAATTCAAAAACAAATCCAAAATGAAATAATTGATATTAAATTAAATAATAGAAAAAATAATTTGAATTTATCCAGTCCTAATTATCTATTATTTATGGAACATAATCATGTATACACTCTTGGTAATAGTGGTGATGATAAAAACTTATTATTTAATGAAAAAGAATTGGATAAAAAGGGAATAAAATTTATTAAAACCAATAGGGGAGGTGATATAACTTATCATGGCCCTGGACAATTGGTATGTTATCCAATTTTTGATTTAGAAAACTTTTATACTGATATACACAGATATTTAAGAGATTTAGAAGAAATCATTGTAGGAACATTAGATCATTTTGGTATAGTAGCATTTGGAAATCCAAATGAAACAGGAGTTTGGTTAGATATTGGATCTAAAAATGAAAGAAAGATCTGCGCTATGGGTATAAAAGTCAGTAGATGGGTAACAATGCATGGCTTGGCATTAAATGTTAATACTGATTTATCATATTTTGAAGGAATTATACCTTGTGGAATTAACAATAAAGGAGTTACTTCAATCAATAATGAGTTAAGTCAAAAAGTAGATTTAAAAAAAGTAAGAGAGATTATGATTAAAAATTTTGAAAAAAAATTTAATGTTATTATTGATAGTTAATTCAGGCTATATAAAATGACTTCGTTTTCATCTCCTTTTAAAGTTATTAGTTCCCTGTTTTTTCCAAATATTAAATCAATTTTAGATTTAGAATAAATTGGAAATCCTGAAATCTTACCAATTTTATTGTATAAAAAAGATTGGTTATTATCTAAGTTTCTAGTGTGGAAATAAGTGCTAGTATTTGAATTAAATATTTCTATGTCATTAAAATTTCCGTATGGCACTTTAAATTCATCATTATTTATTTTAAGCAATCCATTTGATTGAAATAAAATATTTTTATTATCTGCAGCGAATAAATTTCTTTCATTAGATAGTTGTTTTAAAGATATTTTACCATCTAGTTCAATTCTAACTAATTGATTTAAATTATTGATAGTCACTATACCATTTTTGTTTTTGAAAAAATGGTTTATACCTAAATTAAAATTTTTAGGCAACTTGATTCTTACATTTCCTCTTCTATCAAGAATTAGTGGCGTACCCAGTTTATCAACTAAAACCAGATAATCTTTATTCATAATTCTTAGGTGTTTAATCTTATGTTTTATTTCAGATTTAACTTTAGTTCTTTTAAAACCTTTTACTTTATTAAATTTAGAATCATACATTCTTATTGATTTTTCGTCTTGAATTATGAATCTATAATTTCTATTATTATCGTAATCAAAAATTGATAAGAACTTATTAGATCCTGAATTTATAAGAGGAATTTTCTTTACTAAGTTTCCTTTAATATCCAAGACAATAAAAT
>QOPZ01000023.1 GCA_003331885.1 Cryomorphaceae bacterium
CTCTTTTGTCATAATTCCTTTTTCCTTTAGCTATACAAATCTGAACTTTAGCAAAACCATTGTCATTAATAAATATTTTTAATGGAATTATAGTAATTCCGGGGGAGTTTGTTTCTTTTTTAATTTTTATTAATTCTTTTTTATTTAATAAAAGCTTAATAGTATTTGATTTTAAATTATTTTCAAAATTAGTATTGTAAAGAAATAGCTCATCTGAATCAAATGTACAATATGAATTATCAATATTCGCTTTTTTATACCTTATAGATTTAATTTGCAATCCTGTTAAAACTAGTCCAGCAATATATTTTTTTTCTATAAAGTATTTAAATTTAGCTTTTTTGTTTTGTATGTTAATATTCTCTTGCACTAAGCAAAGTTAATAAGTATCTTTATATAAATATTCTTCCTGATGAGTAATAATAAAATAATTTTTGATTTAATTGAAAAAGAAGAGTACAGACAAAGGTCTGGAATTGAACTAATTGCCTCTGAAAACTTCACAAGTCCTGACGTGATGAAGGCATGTGGATCTGTACTTACAAATAAATATGCAGAAGGATATCCAGGAAAAAGATATTATGGTGGCTGTGAAGTTATTGATGAAATTGAAACATTAGCAATTAATAATGCAAAACTATTATTTGGAGCTGAATATGCTAATGTTCAACCACATTCTGGAAGTCAAGCAAATGCTGCAGTTTTTCAAGCTTTTTTAAAACCAGGAGATAAATTGCTTGGATTTGATCTATCACACGGAGGACATTTAACTCATGGTTCAAGTGTTAATTTTTCTGGAATTTTTTATAAAACATCATTTTATGGTGTTGATAAGGAAACTGGCTTATTGAATTATGAAAAGATTAGTGAAATAGCCAATAAAGAAAAACCAAATATGATTATTGCAGGTGCATCAGCATATTCAAGAGATATGGATTTTAAAAAGTTTAGAGAGATTGCAGATAATGTTGGTGCTTTTTTACTTGCTGATATTTCACACCCCTCTGGTTTAATTGCTAAAGGATTACTTAATGATCCTATCCCTCATTGTCATATAATAACAACAACAACTCATAAAACTTTAAGAGGACCTAGGGGAGGATTAATTTTAATGGGGAATGACTTTGACAATCCATTTGGAAAAAAATATAAAAATGGAAACCTTAAACCAATGTCAAATCTTGTTGATTTAGCTGTTTTCCCAGGAAATCAAGGTGGACCATTAGAGCATGTTATTGGAGCTAAAGGAATAGCATTTTCTGAGGCATTAGAAGATACTTTTCTAAATTATATAGTAAATGTCAGAAACAATGCTAAAGTAATGGCAAACGAATTGGCACAAAGAGATTATAATATAATATCTGGGGGGACAGATAACCATGTAATGCTGATAGATTTAAGAAATAAAGATATTACAGGAAAGGATGCTGAAAAAGCACTGGTTACGGCTGATATTACTGCTAATAAAAACATGGTTCCATTTGATGATAAATCTCCATTCATTACATCTGGAATTAGATTTGGAACACCAGCAATAACTACAAGAGGATTAAAAGAGGGTGATATGTCAAAAATTGTAGATTTTATTGACATAGTAATTAAAAATCATGAGAATGATAATATTATTAAAAGTGTTAAGAATGATGTCAATCAATTTATGAAAGACAGGGATTTGTTTATTCCTTAAATATTTTAATCTCAAAAATTTTATTCCATTTTTTTCCAGTAACAAAAAATGAATTTCTTTTTTTGTTAAAAGCAATTCCATTAAGAACGTCAAGATCAGGGTGTTTTTTTACTCTTTCCCTTAATCCCTCAAAATTAACTATTCCGTTAACAGCGCCACTTTTTTTATCAATAATAAGACATACATCTTTATTAAATTGATAAGTATTAGCATAAATGAGATCATCAACAATTTCTAACTCATTAATGTTTTTAATTTTTTTATTGTTTGTAACAACTTCTATGTAATCAATTTCATTAAAACTACCATTTTCCAAAATCCAAATTTTGTCTGTACCGTCAGACTTATAAACATTGTTCCCGTCATTAGCTAATCCCCATCCTTCTTTGCTATTACCATACTCAAATGACCCTAACATGTTTAGTGTATTTAAATCATAAATAAAACCTAAATTACTTTTCCATGTTAGCTGCAGTATTTTACCATTAATTATAGTTAAACCTTCTCCAAAATATTGTTTGTCTAAGAATCTTGATTCAATAATCTTATTGTTAAAAACATCGATTTTTTTTAATGATGAAAAACCATTTAAACCAGTGCTTTCATACAAATAACCATCATTAAATTCTAAACCTTGGGTATAAGATGATATGTCATGTTGAAATTCATTAATTATTTTATAATTATAAATTTCTGGAACGAATTCATTGAAAACATCAAATTCTTTTGTAATAACAATATCTTTTTCATCAATATTCAAAACAGCCTTGATTATATTAGTTCCAAGTTTAGCTTTAGTAAGATCTATCTCAGGTTTTGTCTCAATTTCATTTAAAAAATATTTAATAGAATGATTTTGACTTAAACTATTAACAGAGATAGTAACTTTGGATGTTTTGTTTATAATATTTTCATCTGAATTAATTATTAATTGATAATTAACAGCTGGTATTTCATTACATGAATAAAATAAAATAAAAAAGATGACTAAATATTTCATATATATTTTTATAAAAATAAATAATAATAAACATTTATTAAAACATGATTATATTTGCTATGGGCAGGGCTTATGCAACCAGCTCCCATTTAATCCCCCAGGGTGGGAACGCAGCAAGGGTATTTGGTCGTAGCGGTGTGATATAAGTTACTTGCCCTTTTTTTATGTCTAAAGTTGTTTTAATTACAGGAGCTTCGTCAGGAATTGGAAAAACAATTGGTGAATACTTAATTGAAAAAAAATTCAAAGTTTATGGAACATGTCGAAATCCCTTGAATTACCCAAATAGTATAATTGAATTAATTAAGTCAAATATTAATAGTATTGATGAAATTGACAATTGTATATCATACATAAAAAATAAAGAGGAAAGAATAGATGTTTTAATTAACAATGCAGGAATAGGTTTTACTGGACCAATTGAGGAGGCAGATTTAGAAGATGTTGAAAAACTTTTTAATACAAATTTTTTTGGTCCATTAGAGATGATAAAAAAAGTTTTACCTATTATGAGAAAAAATAATGGAGGATTAATTATAAACATAACTTCAATAGCTGGTTATTTTGGCCTTCCTTTTAGAGGAATTTACAGTGCCTCAAAAAGTGCTCTTGAAATTGTTACGGAATCTTTAAGGATGGAAGTCAGAAATTTTAATATTAAAATAACAAATATTGCTCCTGGTGTATTTAAAACAGATATAGTAAATAGAAGGATAGACTCTTTTAATGATAAAAAGTCGTTATACTTTAGTGACTATTACAGACTATGGAAAAATAATAATGAGCATATAGAAAAGTCGGGTAGTAACCCTAAAATGATTGCTTTATTAGTAAATAAAATAATTAATACTAAAAATCCAAAAATTCACTACGTTGTTGGAAATAGATTTCAAAAGTTTTCCATAATTTTAAAGAGGCTTTTACCGGACTTAATTTTTGAAAAAATATTAACTAAATACTATAAATTATAATGAAATTTTTTATCGATACAGCAAACTTAAACGAAATTAAAGAAGCTCAAAACCTAGGAATTCTTGATGGAGTAACAACAAATCCATCATTAATGGCAAAAGAGGGTATAACAGGAAAAGCCAATATAATACAGCATTATAAAGATATTTGTGATATTGTTTCAGGAGATGTTTCGGCTGAAGTTATATCTACTGACTTTGATGGTATTGTAAGTGAGGGAGAGGAGTTAGCAAAAATTGATAATAAGATTGTTGTTAAAGTTCCAATGATTTCAGAGGGAATAAAAGCAATCAAATACTTTTCCCAAAACTCTATAAAAACAAATTGTACTTTGATTTTTTCACCTGGACAAGCTCTTTTAGCTGCTAAAGCTGGGGCAACCTATGTATCTCCTTTCATTGGAAGAATAGATGACATTTCATCTGATGGACTTCAATTAATTTCTGAAATAAGATTGATTTTTGATAACTACAACTATAAAACTGAAATTTTATCTGCTTCAATAAGAGGCCCTATGCATATAATTGATTGTGCTAAAATTGGATCAGATGTTGTAACAACTCCTCTAAAATCTATAAAAAGCTTATTAAATCATCCATTAACTGACATTGGTTTAAAAAAGTTTTTAGATGACTATAATAAAGGGAACAAGTAAGGTCATTATTTCATCTCATTATATAAATTGTATATTTCTAGGTTAAGTTTTTTATCTTTTGAAACTTCATTAAATATGTTAATAAACTGATTGTTAGTTGAATCCTTTTCTCTTTGCAATAAAAAACCAATAGCATGAAATCTTAAAACTCTTGATTTAACGGTTGAGGATTGAATCAGTTTATCAGTCTTAAGCAGCCTTAACTTATTAAAATCAATAAGTGAAATAAAATTGTTATTCTTTTTAACATCATTATAAATATGTAAATAAATAAAATCTATGTAAGGCTTAAAGTGAGATAGATTTTCATTATTAAAACTTATTTTTTTTTTGTAATCGCTTAAACAATAGTTTTGATCATTTTCATTAAGGTTATTTCTTATAAAGTATGAATGATATTTTGATAAATAAGGGTATAAAATTGCAGACTCGATAATATCATTCGTTGTTTTTGAAACATTATTATTAATACGAAATTCTTTATAAAATTTATATTGATTATTATACAATGAGTCAATTAATTTTTTGAAGATAGTTACAGAGTTGTCTAGGTTAGAATTAATAATGACTTCATCTCTTTCATTTCTCAAAAAAACATCCATTAAAAAGTTGTTTTTAGAGGACCCTTTTCCAGTGTAAACAAGTGATTCGTCAAAATCTAAAGTATTTAACCTAATCATTAAATTATCATATTTGTCTAATATAAAATGTTGAAATTCTGGTTGATGATAAAAACTATATAATCCAGGTTTAATAGAGTCTAATGTTATTTCAAAATAACCTAAACTATCGATAGATGTTTCATCAACTTTATTATCGTCTTTATAAATTGATATGTATTCAGAAGTTGTATTTAAAACTTTACCTCCAAAAATCGTCTTATTTTCATT
Source organism: Cryomorphaceae bacterium (assembly GCA_003331885.1). Classification (GTDB taxonomy): domain Bacteria; phylum Bacteroidota; class Bacteroidia; order Flavobacteriales; family Flavobacteriaceae; genus Eutrophosalina. Next base: position 5,205 of record QOPZ01000023.1, read on the forward strand.
AAAACAAGATGTTAAAATAAATAATAAGAAGAAGTATTTAAAATTCATTCATTTAAATTAAAAATTATTGACTAAAAAATAAACCTCATTGAATCAAATTATTATTTTTGCCAAAAAAAATGATTAGCACTAGTAATGTTTCAGTTCAATTTGGGAAAAGGATCTTGTTTGATCAAGTTAATACAACTTTCAAAAAAGGTAATTGCTACGGAATAATTGGTGCGAACGGATCTGGAAAATCCACATTTTTAAAAATTCTCTCAGGAAAATTAAGCCCAAATTCTGGTAATGTAATAATAGAACCAAATAAAAGATTATCAGTTTTAGTACAAAATCAAAATGAATTTGATGAATATGAAACCTTAAAAACAACTATAATGGGAAATAAGTTGTTATATCAAATTAAGAAAGAAATGGATGATTTATATTCAAAATCTGATTTTAATGATGATGACGGCGTAAGAGTAGGAGAATTACAAAACAGTTATGAAGAAATGGATGGATGGAATGCAGAAAGCGATGCTGCTTCATTACTTTCACAGCTGGGTGTGAATGAAGAACTTCATTATACTAAAATGAGTGATTTAGAACCAAAAATTAAAGTAAGAGTATTATTAGCACAAGCTTTATTTGGAAATCCTGATATTTTAATAATGGATGAGCCAACAAACAATTTAGATTTTGAAACAATTACTTGGTTGCAAAACTTTTTAATTAACTATGAAAACACAGTAATTGTAGTATCTCACGACAGATATTTCTTAGATTCTGTTTGTACTCATATTTCAGATATAGACTACGGAAAAATAACTCATTATACAGGAAACTATTCGTTTTGGTACCAATCAAGTCAGTTAGCATTAAAACAAAGATCTCAACAAAATAAAAAAGCTGAAGAAAAGAAAAAGGAACTTGAAGAATTTATATCTAGATTTAGTGCAAATGTTGCAAAGTCTAAACAAGCAACATCAAGAAAAAAAATGATTGAAAAACTCAATATTGAGGAAATTAAACCATCATCTAGAAGATATCCAGGAATAATCTTTGACCAAGAAAGAGAATCAGGAGATCAAATTTTAACAATTGAGGATATGTCATATAATAATATTTTCAATAATATAAATTTGATCTTAAACAGAGGTGATAAGTTGGTTTTGTTTTCTAAAGATTCAAAATTAACTAGTACTTTTTTTGATGTTTTGATAAATGATTTGAATGATAAGGGATCAATTAAGTGGGGGAGTACTATTTCAAAATCCTTTATACCCAACGATCATGACTCTTACTTTGAAAAAGACATGAATTTAATAGATTGGCTAAGACAGTGGACAAAAGATGATGAAGAAAGAAAAGAAGATTACATCAGAGGTTTTTTAGGTAAAATGATATTTAGCGGAGATGAAGCTTTAAAATCTTGTAAAGTTTTATCAGGAGGTGAAAAAGTTAGATGTATGCTGTCTAAAACAATGATGGAAAAGTCAAATTTTTTACTTTTTGATGACCCTACAAATCATCTGGACTTAGAAACAATAACTGCATTGAATAATTCATTAATCAAATTTAAAGGCAATATCATTTTAACAACTCAAGATTTTGAATTTGCGAATTCTGTTGGAAACAGAGTTTTTGAAATTGGCCCAAATGGAATAATCGATAAATTCATGAAGTTTGAAGATTATTTAAAAGATCCAAAAGTAAAAGATTTAAGAAATCAAATTTATTGATCTCGAAGCACAGCTCTATGCTTTTTTATAACCTTGTTGATTATTTTATTTGAGATATTTTTTATTTCTTTTTCGGCTAGAGTTTTTAAATTAGACTCCATATAAACTGAAAAAGAATAAGATTTTTTATTATCAGTTTTTTCTGATTTATATGAATCATTAAGTATAACTCTTTTAATTAAGACAGGATCAATTGAGTAAATAGTTTGTTTAATATCAGAATTTAGAATTTCATCATCTAAAATGAAAGAAAAATCTCTTGAAACACCAGGAAATTTTGATATAGTTTTGATATTAAAAAAATCATTTGAAATTAATGAATAAAATAAGTCAACATCAAAAGTGGCATAAAAGACAGGGCTCTTAATACCATGCTTAATAAGCTTGTCGTGAGGAATTGTAATTATTTTACATAAAGCTTTGTTATCAGCCTCAATAATTAAAGTGTCAGGATCGACAATTTTTTCAGAAAAATCAATATTGAATCTTTTAATAATATTTAAAACAATATTTTTCAAATAAAAAAAATTATTTGGAAGAGCTTTGTTCAACCACGATTTTTTAACTAAATCACCATTCAAAGAAATTCCTAAAACTTTTTTTTCTTGATAATTATTACCTTTTTTGGTATATATTGATCCAAATTCATATAAACTATTGGAGGTGTTTTTTCTGTTTATATTGTATGAAATAGTATTTAAAATTCCTGTTAATAAATCAGCCCTCATTATTGATATGTCATTGCTAATTGAATTAATAAGGCTGATAGCTTCAAAGTTAGAATTCTTTGAGTAATTATCTACTAATGAATTATTCATTATTTCATTAAAACCTATTGAAGACAAATAGTTAGATATAATATTTTCATAATTATATTTTAAATTCGTTTTTGATGAAATAGAGAATTTAATATTTTCATTTTCTGGTATATTATTATACCCATGAATTCTTAAGATTTCTTCTACTACATCACATTCTCTATTAACATCATGTCTATAACTCGGAATTGTTATACCTGCTGATACATCTGTCACATTATTAATCTTAAAGTCAAGAAGATTTAAAATAGATTTAACCTTTAATTTATCAATATTATAGCCAATCAAATTATTAACTTTTTCAAAATTAAGTACAACATCCTTTTCTTCAATCTTTAATGGATATTCATCAATCAAATCACAAATAATTTCACTATCTGAATCTTCAACAATCAATGTAGCAGCTCTTTTCAATGCATACTGAACCATTTCAATATCCACACCTCTTTCAAACCTGTAAGATGAATCAGTATTAATATTATGTTTTTTTGATGTTTTTCTAACTGAAACAGGATTAAAAAACGCACTTTCTAAAAAAATTGTTTTAGTCTCATTGTTTACAGAATGATCTTGACCACCATAAACACCAGCGATACACATTGGGACATCTCCATCACAAACCATAAGATCATCTTTGCCAACTTTAATTTCAACTCCATCAAGGGTTATGAAACTTTTTTCAATATTTAAGGTTTTAATTTCAATTTTTCCAGATTTAATTTTATCTAAATCATATGCATGCAATGGCTGACCAATTTCATGCATAACATAGTTTGTAATATCAACTACATTGTTTATAGGTTTTAATCCAATTGAATTTAACTTGTTTTGAATTTTTTTAGAAGATGGTCTTATTTTAATATCCTTAATTATAATACCACAAAACCTAGTACATAGATCTGAGTTTTTAATTTCAACCAAAACACTAGGAGCTAACCTTAAGTTGGTAAAACTTGAGATTGACGGTAATATTAATTCATGATTTGCTTGATTTCTATATGATAAAGCTGCACGTAGGTCTCTTGCAACACCATAATGACTAATAGCGTCACATCTGTTTGGTGTTAGACCGATTTCAAAAATAAAATCATCGTAAGAATTAAAAATTTTAGAAACTTTATCTCCAATTTTAAATTTATTATTTAATAAAATAATTCCTTCATGATTTTCTCCAACGCCAATTTCATCTTCAGCACATAACATGCCTTCGCTATAAATTCCTCTAATTTTTGATTTTTTTATTTTAAAGGTTTCATTGGAGTTTGTTATTAATTTAGAACCTACAGGTGCAACAACTACTCTTTGTCCTAATTCAACATTTGGTGCGCCGCAGATAATTGTTAAAAAATCATTACTGCCAATATCAACTTTGGTTATTTTTAATCTATCAGCATTAGGATGTTGCGAACAATCTTTTACCTCTCCAACAATCAACTGAGACAAATCAGTTGAAATACTTGAATAATTATGTATTTTTTCAACCTCTAATCCAATGTCCGTTAGTAATTCAGAAGTGCTTTCAATATCAAGATTAAAATCTAAAAGATTTTTTAACCAATTATATGAGATTTTCATTTAGGTAAATATAAAGTAACAATTATAAATTAACCAATTTCATTCCATGATTTATTGAATGGGTTATTTAATATGAATTTTCTAATATTATAATTTTTATTTTGAATCAACTTTGAGTCATTTTTAATTAGAATAGCAGCTTCATTAGATGCATTCTTTAAAATATCTCCATCTTCCAAAAGGTTTGCTATTTTAAAATCTAAAATGCCACTTTGTTGAGTTCCTAAAATATTTCCTGGTCCTCTTAATTTAAGATCAACCTCAGAAATTTTAAAACCATCATTAGATCCAACCATTGCGTCAATTCTAACTTTTGCATCATCTGAAATTTTATCTTTTGTCATTAAAATACAATAACTATCATAAGAACCTCTACCAACTCTCCCCCTTAATTGGTGAAGTTGTGAAAGCCCAAATCTTTCAGCATTTTCAATAATCATTACAGATGCATTTGGAACATTTACACCAACTTCAATAACAGTTGTTGAAACAAGTATATTAGTTTTTCCTTTTAGAAAATTATTCATTTCAAAGTCTTTGTTAGATGACTTCATTCTTCCATGCACAATGCCAACAGTATAGTTATCTATATCAAATTCTTTAATTATACTTTCATATCCATCCTCTAGGAATTTTAAATCCATTTTTTTAGATTCTTCAATTAATGGATATACTACATAAATCTGTCTACCTTTTTTAATTTGATCTTTAATAAAACCAAAAACTTTCAATCTATTTTTGTCTTTTCTGCTAACAGTTATTACATCTTTTCTGCCTGGCGGAAGTTCATCTATAATAGATAAATCTAAATCACCATACAAACTCATTGTTAAAGTTCTTGGTATAGGAGTAGCAGTCATAATCAAAACATGAGGAGGTGGATTATTTTTTTCCCAAATTTTTGATCTTTGTTTTACACCAAAACGATGCTGTTCATCAATTACTGCAAATCCTAAATTCTTAAAAACAACATTTTCTTCAAAAACAGCATGTGTACCAATTAATACATTTAATGAACCATTTTTAAGATCATTAAAAATTATTTTTCTTTCAGATAATTTAGTAGATCCAGTTAAAAGCCTAATATTTACATTTAGATTTGACAAAGCACTATGAAAACTATTAAAGTGTTGAGTAGCTAAAATTTCGGTTGGAGCAATTAAACAAGTTTGAAAATCATTATCAATACAAATTAACATAGACATTAGTGCGACAATTGTTTTACCAGAACCAACATCTCCTTGGAGTAATCTTATCATTTGTTTTTTTGATGAAAAATCATTTCTAATTTCTTTCAATACTTTTTTTTGTGAATTAGTAAGTTCAAAAGGTAAATTATTATTGAAAAAACTGTTAAACTTTAAGCCAACATTTGGAAAAAAATAACCACTATTATTTGACTTAATTTTATGATGAGAAATTTTAAATTTTAATTGATTAAAAAAAAGTTCTTCAAATTTCAATCTAAATCTTGCTTGTTCTAGTAATTTTAAATCTTTTGGAAAATGAATATTAATATAAGCCTGATTTGGAGAAATTAATTTGTATTTTTTATTAATTGATTCATTTAAGTTTTCATCAAATTGATTCTCAAAAAAAATAAAAAGATTTTTAATTATTTTAATCATATAGTTATTTGATATACCTGAATTAATTAGTTTTTCTGTAGAAGAATATACAGGCTGTAGTTTTATTTTTTTTAGTTTAAAATTTTCAAACTTTTCAAAATCAGGGTGAATAAATGAAGGTTTATTGTCAAACCAATTTATTTTTCCAAATAAAACATACTTTAAGTTTATTTTTATTGATTTTTCGACCCAGCTAAGACCTTTAAACCATAGAACCTTGATATTGGTCTCTCCATCATAAAATATAGCTTCAATTCTATATTTGTTTCCCGATTTTTTATAGTTTAAACTCTTAAAAACCCCTATGATTTGAAAATAAATATTTGATGAATCAATATCTTTAATTTTATAATTTTTTGATCTATCAAGATATTTATATGGAAAGAAATTAAGTAAATCGCTGCAGTTCTTTAGACCTAACTCATCTTTTAAAATCTTAGCTCTAATTTTTCCAATTCCTTTAACGAATTCAATTGAAGTATTTAGTTTGGTATCTTTCACAGCTCTAATTTAATTTATTAACTTTAAAATAATATTTCTGCTACACTATAAATTTGAATAATTATTTAGAAAAACTTAATGATGAGCAAAAACTACCTGTTCTTCACAAAGATGGACCATTAATAGTGATTGCTGGTGCAGGGTCAGGGAAAACTAGAGTTTTAACCTACAGAATTGTTCACTTAATAAATCAAGGAGTTGACCCATTTAACATTCTTGCTTTAACATTCACCAATAAAGCTGCAACGGAAATGAAAAAAAGAATCTCAGAGATTATTTCAGAATCAATTTCTAAAAATATCTGGATGGGTACATTCCATTCTGTTTTTGCAAGAATTCTAAGATCAGAGGCGCCTTTGATAGGTTATCCAACAAATTTTACAATATATGACACATATGATTCTGAAAAATTAATATCAAATATTATAAAAGAATTACAATTAGATAAGGATAATTATAAAGCGAAAAAAATTAGAAATAGAATTTCATCATTAAAAAATAATTTTATCACTGTAGATGGATACTTTAATAATCCTGAGTTATTAGAAATAGACAAAGCATCCAAAAATGAAGAATTTGGAAAAATCTATAAAGAATATGTTAAACGATGTTTTAAAGCCTGTGTAATGGATTTTGATGATCTGTTATTAAAAACTAATGAACTACTGAACAAAAGCCCTGAAACATTACTTAAATATCAAGATAAATTTAAATACATTCTTGTAGATGAATATCAAGACACAAATTATTCACAATATTTAATCGTAAAATCTCTTGCAGATAGATATGAAAATTTATGTGTAGTAGGTGATGACTCACAAAGCATATATAGTTTTAGAGGTGCAAATATTGATAATATTTTAAATTTCAGAAAACATTATCCAGATTCAAAATCTTATAAATTAGAACAAAACTATAGGTCAACTAAAAATATTGTTGAAGCAGCAAACTCGTTAATAAATCATAATATTTTAAAACTTGATAAAACAATTTGGACAAATAATGATATTGGTGATAAAGTCATATTAAATAAATCATTATCAGATGCAGATGAAGGCAGATTTATTTCATCAAATATTTTTGAAATGAAAAGTAATTTTTATTTAAAAAATTCAAGTTTTGCAGTTTTATATAGAACAAATGCTCAATCAAGGTCAATAGAGGATGCACTTAGAAAAATAAACATTGAATATCAGGTTTTTGGTGGTTTATCTTTTTATCAAAGAAAAGAGGTTAAAGACATTTTAGCTTATTTAAGATTAATTGAGAATATTAATGATGAGGAAAGCTTAAGAAGAATTATAAATTTTCCGCCAAGAGGTATTGGTCAAGCAACATTAGATAAATTAATGATTTTATCAAATGAGCATGATGTAAGTCTATTTGATGCAATTTCTAAAATAAATCCAAACACAAAGAGATTTAGCGCCAGAACAATTGAAAAGTTAGAAAATTTTAAAAATTTAGTTTTAAGTTTTAAAATATATTCAAACTCAAATAACGCATATGAAACTACAAGTCTTGTTATTAATAAAACTAAATTAATTGATTTTTATAGAAATGAGGGAACATTGGAATCTTCAAACCGAATAGAAAACATAGAAGAGCTTTTGAATGGGGTTAACGACTTTATTCAACAACAAAGTGAAATTTTTGAAGGAGATAATTCATTGTCAAAATACCTTCAAGATGTTGCATTATACTCTGAAACGGATAAAGATATTCATTCTGAAAAAGTATCACTCATGTCTATTCATATGGCTAAAGGTCTTGAGTTTCCAATTGTTTATGTAGTTGGACTTGAAGAAAACTTGTTTCCATCTATAATGAGTATCAATTCAAGAGAAGAAATTGAAGAAGAGAGAAGACTTTTTTATGTTGCAATGACAAGAGCAAAAGAAAAACTGATTTTAAGTCATTGTGAACAACGATTCAAGTGGGGAAATATTATAGATTGTGAACCAAGTAGATTTATTGGGGAAGTTGATGAGAAATTTTTACAAAGAAATAATACAAATAAAAATTATATAAGACAAAAAATAAATGAGAATAAATTAAGGTTAAAAAAAATCCCTAATAGAAGTTTTAAAAAAATAAAAACAAATGCAATATCAAGCTTAAAAAAATATAAAATCAATTTAAATATCAATGATAAAGTTTATCATGATAGATTTGGAGAAGGTAAAGTAATCGAAATAGAGGGTGAGGGAGATAATATTAGGGCAAATATTAATTTTAAGATTAATGGAGAAAAGAAAATTTTATTAAAATTTGCAAAACTTAAAATATTAAAATAAAAAAAAGGGGCATTAGCCCCTTTTTAATTGAATCATATATTTTTAATTAGAAGCCGCTTGCATTCCTTTCTCAATTAAATCATAAAACTGATCTAATTTTGGAAGAACAACAATTCTTGTTCTTCTATTTTTTGCTCTACCTTCAGCTGTTTCATTATCCATTAATGGAATATAATAACTTCTACCAGCCGCAGTCATTCTTTGTGGTGGAACGTTGAAGTCTTCTTGTAAGACTCTGACAACAGACGTCGCTCTTTTAACACTTAAATCCCAATTATCTTGTAAAACTTCATTTTGAATTGGAACATTGTCAGTATGTCCTTCAACCATAAATTCAATTTCGGGCTTATCCAGAACAACTTGTGCAACTTTTCCTAAAACTTCTTTAGCTCTATCAGAAACATAGTAACTTCCACTATTGAAGAGCAGTTTATCTGAAATAGATATAAACACTACACCTTTTTCAACATTAATTTCAATATCATTATCATTAATATCTATAAATGCTCCTTTTAAACTTGTAACTAGGGCTAAGGTTACAGAATCTCGTCTAGTAACTGCATCTTGCATTGTTCTAATTACTAAATCCTTTTCTTTTAAACTTTCTAAAGACTTCTCAAGATTCTCAGCACCTTTTTGAGATAATGTAGTAAGATTACCCATGTTATTAATTAGATCTTGATTGTTATCCTTTAAAAAGGCTACCTGTTCTTGTAAGGCTTTATAGTTAGCTTCAGCAGATGCTTTTTCATCTAAACATGTGTTAAGCTTAACAGTAGCTGAATTTAAAAGATTTAAATTTTTTTGATTTGTAGCCTCTAACTCTGCATATTTCTTTTGAGAAACGCAAGAACTGAGCAAAATAATGACTAATAATATGTAAGTATGTTTCATTTTTGTTTTTATTTTAAAAATAACAAATTTTATGCCAATAAGTAACTATTTAATAGATGAAAATTCCTTTTTTCTAAAAAAATAATAATTAATTAAAATAGAAAAAGTATAAAAATATT
>QOPZ01000024.1 GCA_003331885.1 Cryomorphaceae bacterium
AGTTAATTTTGGAATTCCTGCAAATGATGATGCAACAAAATCTATCGAGATAATTTTAAGTTATGTTTCAGAATCAATAAAAAAAGGGCTTAATACAAGAGAAAATGAAAAATTAGAAAATGAAGCTAAGAAAGAAAAAGGAGATGAAGCTAGTTCTAAAGAAATTAAAAAAGACTAATTAATTATGAGTAAAATAACTGCAGCTGAAGTAAATAAATTAAGAAAATCAACCGGAGCAGGAATGATGGACTGCAAAAAAGCATTAGTTGAAGCTGATGGAAATTTTGAAATTGCAATTGAAAATCTAAGAAAAAAAGGACAAAAAGTTGCTGCTAAAAGAGCTGATAGGGACTCAAGTGAAGGAGCTGTTATTGCTATGGTTAATGAAGAGAAAAATAAAGGAGTTATTATTTCATTAAATTGTGAAACAGATTTTGTTGCTAAAAATGAGTCTTTTGTTGATTTTGCCAAATCAATATGTTCTATTGCTTTAAGTTGTTCTAATATTGATGATTTATTATCATCTAATTTTGAATCAATGACAATTAAAGAAAAACTAATTGAACAAACTGGCGTTATTGGTGAAAAATTAGAAATTGGTTCGTTTGAATTAATTAATTCAGAATTTGTTGGATTTTATATCCATGCTGGAAATAAAATAGCAACTCTAGTAGGACTCTCCAATAAGTTTGAAAACTCCGAGGAAGTTTCTAAAAATATCTCGATGCAAGTTGCAGCTATGAACCCAATTGCTTTAAATGAAGAAAATGTTAGTAAAGAAGTTATTGAAAAAGAAATAGAAATAGCCAAAGAACAACTAAGAGCTGAAGGTAAGCCTGAAGCTATGCTTGATAATATTGCAAAAGGTAAATTGAAAAAATTCTTTAAGGATAATACACTTATTAATCAATCTTACATTAAGGATAATAAATTAAGTATTCAAAACTATATTGAATCTGAGGACAAAGGTTGTACAATTACTTCCTTTAAAAGAGTTGCTTTAGTATAAATTTTCCAGAAAAATTCTTCTTCTCATATTGAAATACTATGATTATATTTACGTAATCACTTTACATGTTATATAAAAGAATCTTACTAAAATTAAGTGGAGAAGCATTATTAGGAGAAAGAAGCCATGGTGTAGATCCAAAAAGGATTTTAGCATACAGCAAAGAGATTAAAGAGATTGTTGATTCAGGAATTGAATTAGCTATTGTTATTGGAGGAGGCAATATATTCAGAGGAGTTTCTGGTGCTAGTAATGGTATTGACAGGGTACAAGCAGATTATATGGGTATGCTTGCAACTATTATAAATGGATTGGCACTTCAAAGTAGTTTAGAAGAGCTAAAAGTACAAACTAGACTTCAAACAGCTGTTAAAATTGAAGCTGTTGCCGAACCTTACATTAAAAGAAAAGCCGTAAGACATCTAGAGAAAAAAAGAGTTGTAATTTTTGGTGCTGGTACAGGAAATCCTTTTTTTACAACAGATTCTGCTGCAGTTTTAAGAGCTGTAGAAATCAATGCTGATGCTATTTTAAAGGGAACTAGAGTTGATGGAATATATAATATTGATCCTGAAAAAAATGAAAATGCTGTAAAATTTAAACATTTAACTTATGATGAAGCAATTAATAAAAAGCTCAAAGTAATGGACTCAACTGCTTTCACATTAAGTCAAGAAAATAAATTACCAATTATAGTCTTCAATATGAACAAACCTGGGAATTTGAAAAAAATTGTTGAAGGTTCTGAAATAGGTACAATTGTAAATTAATATGGAAGAATTAGATTTTATAATAGAAAGTTCTAAAGAAATGATGGAAAACGCAATCATTTATTTAGAAAAAGAATTAGTGAATATTAGAGCTGGAAAAGCAAACCCTAATATGTTATCAACAGTTAAAGTAGAATACTATGGAGCATTAACTCCACTTAATCAAATTTCTAATATTAATACTCCAGATGCTCAAACTATTTCTATACAACCTTGGGAAAAAGATAAACTTCAGGATATTGAAAAAGCTATTTTAACAAGTAATTTAGGTTTTAACCCTATGAATAATGGAGAATCTATTTTAATAAATATTCCTCCACTAACTGAAGAAAGAAGAATAGAATTAGTTAAGGTTGCAAAATCTGAGGTTGAAAAAGCTAAGGTTAGTATAAGAAATTCTAGAAAAGAAGCTAATAATGAAATTCGTAAATCTGATTTTTCTGATGATTTAAAAAATAATTTTGAACAAGATATTCAAGAATTAACTGATAATTTTATAAATAAGATAGATAATATATTATCACTTAAAGAAAAAGAAATTTTATCATTATAGCATATGTTAAATTATATTGACATAAAAAATATTTTTAAAAGCAAAAATTTAGGGGAAAAAGTTTCTATTAATGGTTGGGTAAGAACTTTTAGATCAAATAGATTTATTAATCTTAACGATGGATCATGTATGGAGGACTTACAATGTGTAATTGATTTTGAAAAATTTGATAAAAAAATTCTTTCTGAAATAAATACAGGATCTTCAGTTAATATTGTCGGTGAAATTGTTGAAAGTCAAGGCAGAGGACAAAGTGTTGAAATAGTTGTAGATAAAATAAGGGTTTTAGGCTTAAGTAATCCCGATCAATATCCAATTCAACCTAAAAAACATTCTTTTGAATTTCTTAGAGAAAATGCACATCTTAGAATTAGGACAAAGACTATTAGTTCTGTTATGAGAATTAGATCTGAGCTTTCCTATGCAATTCATAAATTCTTTAACGAAAATAATTTTTATTACGTTCATACGCCTATAATTACTGGAAGTGATGCTGAAGGTGCTGGTGAAATGTTTAAAGTAAGTACTCTAAATCTTAATGATGTTCCAAAAAATGATAGTCAAGAAGTTGACTTTTCTAAGGATTTTTTTGGTAAGGAAACAAATTTAACTGTTTCAGGACAACTAGAAGCAGAATCTTATGCGCTTGGTCTAGGTAAGGTTTATACTTTTGGCCCAACATTTAGAGCGGAAAACTCAAATACGTCAAGGCATCTTGCAGAATTTTGGATGATTGAACCGGAAATGGCATTTTATGAACTTGAAGACAATATAAATTTAGCTGAAAAATTTATTAGATCTATTATTCAAAATATTTATGAAAAATGTAAAAAGGAAATCATGTTTTTAAGTGATAGGCTTTTAAAAGAAGAGCAAAATTTACCTAAAAATGAAAGAAATGAAATGAGTTTAAACGAAAGAATAAATTTTGTAATAAAAAATGATTTTGTAAGAATAACTTATAGTGAAGCATTTGAAATTTTAAAAAATTCTAAACCCAATAAAAAAAAGAAATTCAAATATCCTGTATCTGAATGGGGTATTGATTTTCAAAGTGAACATGAGAGATTTTTAGTAGAAAAACATTTTAAAAGCCCTGTAGTTGTATATGACTACCCAGCTAAAATTAAAGCTTTTTATATGAGAATGAATGATGATAATAAGACTGTTAGGGCTATGGATATTCTATTCCCTGGAATTGGTGAAATTGTTGGAGGATCTCAAAGAGAAGAAAGGTTAGATGTTCTAAAAAAACGTATCGCTCAATTAAATATTGACGAAAAAGAACTTTGGTGGTATCTAGATTTAAGAAAATATGGGTCTGTTAAACATAGTGGATTTGGGCTAGGTCTTGAAAGACTTATTTTATTTATTACTGGTATGGGTAATATTCGTGATGTAATTCCATTTCCAAGAACTCCTAAAAACGCTGAATTTTAAATTTTTTCTCCCTGTTATTTTGTAATTTTAGATTAATTATCTAAAATGTTAAATCAGAAGTTACAGTTAAAACTTTCTCAAAAATTATCTCCTCAACAAATACAGTTGATGAAGCTAATACAGTTATCGACTCTTGAGTTTGAGCAAAGACTTTCAACTGAAATTGAGGAAAATCCTGCATTAGATACAATAAATGAAAATCAAGAAAAAGAAAATGATGATTTTGAATTAGAGGATAATTTTGAAAATGAAGATGTTAATAATGATGAGATTGATATATCCGATTATTTATCTGATGATGATATACCTGAATATAATCTAAGATCAAATAATTATAGTGAAGAAAATGAAACAGCTATTCCTTACGCATCAGGCACATCATTTAATCAATATTTAAAAAGCCAATTACATTCATTTTCTTTTAACGAAAAAGGTTTAAAAATAGCTGAGTTTATTGTTGGAAGCTTAGATCAGTTTGGATACTTAAGAAGAGATTTAATTGATATTTCTGATGATTTAGCTTTTTCTCTAGGTATTGATGCAAATGAAAATCAAATTCAAAAAATTTTAGATAAGATATATTTACTTGATCCCCCAGGAGTTGGAGCAAAAAATCTTCAAGAATGTTTATTAATTCAATTGAAAAGAAAAAAATATACTAAACAAATTAGTAATGCAATAAAAATAACAGAGGACTTATTTGATGAGTTTTCTAAAAGACATTTTGATAAAGTTAAGAGTAAATTAAATATTAGCTCAGATGAATTAAAAGAAAGTATTTCAGAAATTGAAAAGTTAAATCCAAAACCAGGAGGTGGTTATAATGAAAATATAAAAATTAATTCCTCTATAGTACCAGACTTTACTATTGAAATAATTGATGGGGAAATTAAACTTAAATTAAACTCAAGAAATGCACCTGATCTATACGTATCGGAAGAATATAAAAATATGCTTTCTGGTTATTCAGAGTCAAAAGAAAAGACTAAAAGTCAAAAAGATGCTGTATTATTTATTAAACAAAAATTGGATTCAGCTAAATGGTTTATTGAGGCAATAAAGCAAAGAAATCAAACCTTAATAATGACAATGTCTGCTATAATAAATTTTCAAAAAGAATATTTTTTAAGTGGCGATGAAAAAAAATTAAAACCAATGATTTTAAAAGATATCGCTGAGGAAATAACTATGGATATATCGACAATTTCTAGAGTTGCCAATAGTAAATATGTAGATACTCCTTATGGTATTAAATTAATTAAATCGTTTTTTTCTGAGGGTATTAAAAACTCCAAAGGAGAAGATATTTCAACTATTGAAGTTAAAAAAACATTGGAATCAATAATTGATAATGAAGACAAGAAAAAACCATTTACTGATGATCAATTAACTAAATTATTAAATAAGGAGGGGTATCCGATTGCAAGGAGAACAGTCGCTAAATATAGAGAAATGATTGGAGCTTCGGTAGCTAGGCTTAGAAGAACATTATAATGACTGATCTTTCTATAATCATTATTAATTATAGGTCATGGGTTCCACTAGGCAAATGTTTAGATAGTATTTTAAATCAAAATAATTTCAAAGCTAAAATTTTAGTTTTAGATAATAATTCTGACGATAATATTTTTAATGATTTTAAAAAAAAATATAATTCAGTTGAGTGGTTTAAAAATGATGAAAACCTAGGCTTTGCAAAGGCATGTAATATTGGATCAAAAAAAGTTAATTCAAAATGGATTTTATTTTTGAATCCTGACACATTAATTCCTGAAAATTGTTTTGAAAACTTAGCTAATAAAGTCAAAGATTCTGAAAATGAGATAATAAGTATTAAACAACTTAATGAAAAAGGAATTGATACACATGCATACGGCATATTTTTAAATCTATATTCCTTAAATGGAATTTTTAGATTTATATATAGACTAGTTTATGGATTATCAAAAAAGACTAATAGTGCTAAACTGTCTTTTTCCCCTGACTGGGTTTCTGGATCATTCATGTTAATCAAAAGAAAAGATTTTATTAGAATTGGTGGTTGGGATGAAAATTTCTGGATGTATTATGAAGATATGGATATTTGTAAAAGAGCTAAAAAACATGGTATAGCAACTAAATTTTATAATGATTTATATTGTTATCACTTTCATGGAAAATCATCTAGAATTGATTTAGAAACTAAGATCAAATCTAAATATCAAGTTATAAAATCATCATTTATTTTTATAAATAAACATTATCACGGCTTACATGGAATAGCTCTCTATTTTTTATTACGCTTGTCTATCTTAATTGAGCTTTTTTTACTTTCACCATTCTTAAAAGAAAAAAGAGGAATTTTAAATAAAATACTAGGTTTTTAATTGTTAATTTCTGTATAAAATAATTCAAGTCTTATACGCTTATCATTATTCATTGGTTCTGGATTTGGACCATAAAGAATAGTTCCAAGTGGGTTAATTACAGAAGATACAGGGATAAATTCTAATTGATTATTATTTTTTAATTCAGTATTGACAGCATTTGTTATGTCTGAAGAAACAACCAAGCCAAGTTTTTTGTTTAAAGAATCATTTCTAATGATATTTTTTACATGCTCAGAAATTCTAATCTTGTACTTTATTCCTTTATTATCTTCATCGAACTCAATTAAACCGCTATGAACCACTTTCTGATCATTTGGTTTTTGGCCTTGAGAATTATCAATAAAATAATCAATTACTGGAGCTTTACTTTCAATATCATATAAATATAATCTTGATGGCTCAATAACTCCTCCATTGACATCAATAGTTTCATTATCGATATACATAGTTAGGTTTGCTTCATTTATTAACCAACCCTTAGATTTAATCTCACCCAAAAGATCATTCCCCGAGCTATCTTTAAAAAGATCTATCTCCATCATTATACCATCTCCACCTTTCAGATAAATCCTTTTTAAATCTTCAGAATTGCTATTTAATGCTTCAGAAACATCAGATGAATAAGGTCCATTTTTTAATAAATTAATTTGATTTCCAACTAAATTAAGTTGAAAATTTTTTGTTTCTCTATCAATAGTATCATCAGATGTGTCATCAGGTGTATCGTTTCTATTATAACGGTCATATTCATAAACAATATTTATTGATGCATCAGAATAATTTAATATTAACATAAGAGGTTCTGAGAAATCATATGCATTTAGGGTTATTCCCTTAAAATATAAATTAAAGTTATCCTGATTAGTTAAATCAATATTACCTTCTTTGTCAATTATTTTAGATTGTAAATATTCTTTGTCAATAGGAATTCTTATTCTAGGTGAAAGCCTTTCTTTAACTTCAGTTGATTCATCAACATCATCAGTCTCAGGATCATCTTCTTTATATATAACAATTTCTTCAGTGCTAATTTCAATTTCACCATCAAATAAAGTTGTTCCCGCAAAGTTTTCAATTATATTATTATCTGAATAATATTTCAAAAACGTTTCAAAATTATTGTTTGGATCATATGTGCTTAAGAAATAATCTAATTCTTGAACTTTAATTTTAAAAGTTGCATCCTTATTTCCAATTAAAGAATCAACATCATAAACAGTAGCACCTTTATTTGGATTAATAGTATCAGTGTCAACATTATCTAAAATACCATCATCATCAGTGTCTTGATCTAAAGGATCCGTTCCATTTGTTCTTTCCTCAATATCTGATAATCCATCACCATCACTATCACTATATATATCATTTGGATCAACATCGTAAATATCTATAACACCATCTCCGTCTGAATCATATGTATTAGTGTAGAAAGGAATATCCAGATATGCATCTGTAATAATTTCATTTTCCTTAATAATTTGAATATTTGATGCATCTCCAGCTTCTTCCTTTTCTTGACTTGTAACACCAAATATTGGATTTATCTCCTCAAGTCTTAATTGAGTAACAAAAGAAGCTTCTCTATCACCAAAAATATTGTCTTTAATTGTACCTAATTGGTAAATGGGTAGTCCAATTGACTTAAATGGGGGGATCTTCTTTTGTTTAACTTCAACGTTAACATACTCAATATTTGTTTTAAAAGTATCTGACCTGAGAATATCCGTTCCAATTGTGTTATACTCTTTGTTACAGGAAATAAAAATTAATAACAATAAAAAAGCGTATATCTTATTATTCGTCATCACTTAAAAATTTTTCATAAAACCCTAAATATTCTTTTTCATAATCAGATTTAGAAAAACACTCCAATTTTGGAATCTTTATTTTTTTAAGTATATCTTCAAAATCAGACTTGATATCTGATGTGAAAATCACTCCATCTGAAAGGGCTAAAGAAATCTTATAAAGGTTTTCATATGTTGGATTTTCAAGAAGAGATAGATTTTTATCTTGAATTTTATCATATTTTAATTTATTAACCATCTCTTTATCCATTTTACCTGAGAGAATATTTTCATATAATGAAACTATAACTTTTGTATTTTCAAATTGAGGATCCTCATTATAGTATTTTTTTAAATATAAAGGGACGAAAGATGCTATCCATCCGTGAACATGAACCAGATCAGGAATCCAGTTTAATTTTTTAATAGTTTCAATAACCCCCTTTGCAAAAAAAATAGATCTTTCGTCATTGTCTTTGTAAAGCTTATTATTTTTATCAAATTCTACTTTTCTATCCTTAAAATAATCTTCACTATCAATAAAATAAACTTGCATTCTTTCTTTTGGTATCGATGCTACTTTAAGTATAAGTGGCATATCCATATCATTAATTATTAAATTGATACCAGATAATCTAATAACTTCATGCAATTGATGTCTTCTCTCATTAATAATTCCGTACTTAGGTATAAAAATTCTTGTTTGACCTCCATTTTCATTTACCAATTTAGGCAAACTATAAGTCATTGTAGCTATCTCAGTTTGAGGCATGTAGGGTATCACCTCAGATGAAATATATAAAATTCTTTTTCCCTTCATAAATCCTATGTTACAAGGTCCACAAAATTACAAAAATTAAATAAGATTAAATCTAAAGTGTTAAGTTTACATGCTGTTAAAATTTTCTTAAATGATTATTGTTAAGAATATTTCCGATTTAAATAATATCATATCAGACCAATCTTCAAAAACATCAAATATAGGATTGGTCCCAACAATGGGCTCATTACATGAGGGGCATCTAGCTTTAATTAGAGATGCAAATAAAAAATGTGATATAGTTTGGGTATCAATTTTTGTAAATCCTACCCAATTTAATGATTTAAATGATTATGATTCTTACCCCAATGAACTTGAGAATGATATAAAAAAAATTAGAACTATTTCATCAAAAATTTATGTCTTTTGTCCATCTGTGAGTGAAATATATAATAATGGAGTTTCATCAGAAAAATTTAATTTTAATGACATAGATAAAGTTTTAGAAGGCAAATATAGACCTGGTCATTTTAATGGCGTAGCAACAATTGTAAAAAAATTATTCAAAGCTATTAAGCCATTAAAAGTTTTCTTTGGCGAAAAAGATTTTCAACAAATAATTATTATAAAACAAATAATTAATTCTTATTTCCCAAAAATTACTCTAATAACGTGCCCTACAGTTAGAAATAATGATGGATTAGCATTAAGCTCAAGGAATAAATTAATTTCAAAAAAAGCTATTAATAAGTCAGGAATAATTTTTGAAACATTACTCTTCGTAAAAAATAATTTTGTAAAAAATTCATACAAACAATTAATAAAAAATGTAAAACAAAAAATTGAAGATATTAGTAACTTTAAATTGGAGTATTTCGAAATAAGAGAAAGTGAAACACTAAATCCTTATGATGAAAAAAATAAAAAAAATTCATACAGGGCATTCATTTGTGTAAAAGTTGAAGGAATAAGATTAATTGATAATCTTCTTATAAACTAAAGGTGGCAACAATAAAAAAAAATTTTTCTTGTAATAATTGTGGAGCAAAGTATCCCAAATGGATGGGACAGTGTATTCAGTGTGGTGAGTGGAATACTATTGAAGAAGAAATAATTAAATCAAAAAAAATTCCAGAGCAAAAAATATTAGAGAACAACTCTAAAGTTCAAGAAATCAAAGATATCTCAACTCAAAAAAATGAAAGAATTAAAATATATGATAATGAATTGAATAGAGTTTTAGGAGGAGGTTTAGTTCCTGGGTCTTTAATTTTGATTTCAGGGGAGCCAGGTATTGGAAAATCAACTCTTATATTACAAATTTCAATTTCCATTAATAAAAAAGTTTTATATGTTTCTGGTGAAGAGAGTCAACAACAAATTAAAATAAGGGCAGACAGAATTTCAAATGATCAGACAGAATGTTACATTTTAACTGAAACTAATCTTGAATTAATTTTAAAATCTATTGAAAATATTTTACCAGAAATTATTGTTATAGATTCTATTCAAACGATTCAGACAGATAATATCGATAATAGCCAAGGAAGTACTCCTCAAATTAAAGAATGTACATCTACGCTTATAAAAGTTGCAAAACAAACTGGAATCCCAATAATTATTATTGGACATATAACTAAAGATGGAAATATTGCTGGTCCAAAAGTTTTAGAACATATGGTAGATGTTGTCCTTAACTTTGAAGGAGATAAAAACCATCAATACAGAATACTAAGATCAAAGAAAAATAGATTTGGATCAACATCAGAAATTGGAATTTATGAAATGTTTGATAAAGGTCTACAAATAGTTAAAAACCCAAGTGAATTATTTACATCTAATAGAGATGAAGCTTTAAGTGGTAATTCAATAGGTGTTACTATTGATGGTAATCGATCTATAATGGTTGAAATACAAGCATTAGTAAGTTCCGCAGTTTATGGTACTCCTCAAAGAATTTCTAATGGATTTAATTCAAAAAGATTAAATATGTTATTAGCAATACTAGAAAAAAAATTAGGATTTAAAATTGGGATTAAAGATGTTTTTATAAATATAACTGGAGGAATAAAAATTGAAGATCCAGCTTTAGATTTAGCAGTAGTTTCTTCAATTTTATCTTCAAATACAAATCTAAGTATTGATTCTAAAGTATGTTTTTGTGCTGAAATTGGACTTTCTGGTGAATTAAGAAATGTTAGTAATATAAATTTAAGAATTTCAGAAGCTGAAAGATTAGGTTATGAAAAAATTATCATTTCGAAAGGCTCAAAGTTAAATTATATTAATTCAAAAATTCAAATTCTTAAGTTTTCTAAATTAAATGATGTTGTTAAAGAAGTTTTTAGGGAGCAGGATTAGGATATTTTTCTTGAACTAAGTTAATTTCATTTACTATTTCTTCACTTAATTTTATATTAATACTTTCAATGTTTTCTTTTAATTGTTTAATTGAAGTAGCTCCAATTATATTACTTGTCACAAAAGGTCTATCATTTACAAATGAAAGAGCTAAGTGAGTTAGTGATATATTGAATTTATTTGCAATTTCATCATATAAAATTGCTGCTTTCATAGAATTTTCTCCATTATACCTTTTTAAATTTGGGAATAAATCTAATCTACTATTTTTTGGCATTTTGTTATTAAAATATTTCCCACTTAGAACCCCAAAACCAAGCGGTGAATATGCCAATAGTCCTATATTTTCTCTTTTACAAATTTCCGAGCTTCCTATCTCAAATAATCTATTTAATAGAGAATAAGGATTTTGTATTGTAATCATTTTTGGAAGATTTTTATTTGAATATTCTAAAAACTTCATTATTCCCCACGGGTTTTCATTAGATAATCCTACATGTCTTATCTTACCAGATTTTACACATTTTTTCAATTTTTCTAAAACCTCCAAAAAATTATCTTCCCATGAATCTTTTGTATCAGAAAAGCTTCTATTTCCAAATGTATTTGTAATTCTCTCTGGCCAATGTAATTGGTATAGATCAATATAGTCTGTATTTAATCTTTTTAAACTCCCATTTAATGCTTCTTCAATTGAATCCCCCTTAAACCCTGTTTTTCTTATGTGTGCTGTATAAGCACCAGGGCCAGCAATTTTTGTTGCAAGAATTATTTTGTCTCTTTTTTTATATTCATTAAACCATTTTCCAATAATTTTTTCAGTATCTGCATATTTATCAGGTGTTGCTGGCACTGGATAGAGTTCAGCTGTATCAAAAAAATTTACACCGTTTTCTAAACTGTAATTCATCTGATCAAAAGCTTCATTTATAGTATTTTGTCTTCCCCAAGTCATTGTTCCAAGACAAATTTTACTAACTTTTATATTTGTGGATGGTAATAAATTATACTCCATTATAATTCTAAATTAATTCCTATTGGACAATGATCAGAATGAACAACATCATCCAAAATATATGATTTTTTTATGTTATTCTTCAATTGATTAGTTGCTAACAAATAATCAATCCTCCATCCCTTATTATTTGCTCTTGAATTTGCGCGATAGCTCCACCATGAATAATTGTGTGGAGACTTATTATGGATTCTGAATGAATCCACATAACCATCTTTTAAAAATTTATCAATCCATTTTCTTTCCCAAGGTAAAAATCCAGAAACTTTAATTTTTGGATTATGAATATCTATTTCTTCATGGCAAATATTAAAATCTCCACCAACTATCAAATTTGGAATTTCCTTATTAATTAATTTGATATATTTTTTAAACTCATACATATACTTTTTCTTAAATTCTAATCGATAATCATTAGTTCCAGATGGTAAGTATAAACTCATAACAGAAAAATTTTTAAAATCCAGTCTTAAATTTCTTCCCTCATAATCCATAAAATCAATCCCAGTTCCATACTTAATATTTAAGGGTTTAATTTTAGTTATAATTCCAACTCCACTATATCCTTTTTTTTGAGCTGGGAACCAGTAATTATAATATCCAAGATCATTAAATAAAGACGTTTCAAACTGGGAAGTATTTGCTTTAATTTCTTGAAAACACACTATGTCAGGATTTGCTTCTTGAAGCCATTTTAAAAGATCTTTTCTTAAAGCAGCTCTTATTCCATTTATATTATATGAAAAAATTTTAATCAATTTTTTATTGAAGCCAGTTAGAGATGTCTAATGATTTTACTAAAAATTCTTCGATTAAATCTACCTTAATACGTTCTTGTTTCATTGAATCCCTTTCTCTTACTGTAACTGTATTATCTTCGATTGATTGGTGATCTATAGTTATACAATATGGTGTTCCAAGAGCATCTTGTCTTCTATACCTTCTTCCGATAGCATCCTTTTCATCAAAGGTTAATTTAAACTTTATCTTTAATTTATCTTTAATATTATTCGCATATTCTGAAAGTCCATCTTTCTTAACTAGCGGAAGTATTGCGCATTTATTTGGTGCTAATATTTTAGGAATTTTTAATACAATTCTTTCTGAACCACCATCTAATTTTTCAGTTATTAAAGAATTTGAAAATATTGCTAAAAACATTCTATCTAATCCAATAGATGTCTCGACTACATAAGGCGTGTATTTAGATTGATCTAAGGGATCGAAATATTTGATTTGTTTTGATGAAAATTTTTCATGATTTAATAAGTCAAAATTTGTTCTAGAATGAATGCCTTCAAGCTCCTTAAATCCAAATGGAAAATTAAACTCAATATCACATGCTGCATCAGCATAATGAGCTAACTTCTCATGATCATGAAATTTGTAATTATCTTCTTTAATACCTAATGAGAGATGCCACTTCATTCTATTTTCTTTCCAGTATTCATACCACTTTTTTTGTTCCCCTGGTTTAATAAAAAATTGCATTTCCATTTGCTCAAATTCACGCATTCTAAAGATAAACTGTCTTGCTACAATTTCATTTCTAAATGCTTTTCCTATTTGAGCAATACCAAATGGTATTTTCATTCTTCCTGTTTTTTGAACATTTAAATAGTTTAGAAAAATTCCTTGGGCAGTCTCTGGTCTTAAATATAAATCTGAAGAACTTTCTTTAGAAGCACCAACTTGAGTTTTAAACATTAAATTAAATTGTTTAACGTCTGTCCAATTACTTGATCCTGAGACTGGACAAATAATGTTATTATCGGATATTATATTTTTTAGTTCACTTAAATTATCATTATTCAAAGCCTTTTTAAATCTAGACTTTAATTCATCTATTTGGTTGGTATATTTAAGAGCTCTTTCATTAGTAGACAAAAAGGTTTTTTCATCGAATTTTGCGCCGAATCTTTTTTTCTGCTTATTGAGTTCCTTAATTAATTTATTTTCAATTTTTTGAATAAAATCTTCAATTAAATTATCATGCTCTATCCCGCGAAATGGAGATCGAATTTACAATTTTTTGAT
>QOPZ01000025.1 GCA_003331885.1 Cryomorphaceae bacterium
AGTATTTCTGATATTTTATTAGAGCTATTTGGCAAGAAAGGTTCTGATAAAATAGCTAACATTCCACAAGCTTGTAAAGAAACATACATTATTTGTTTAACTCTTTCTATATTCCCCGATTTATATAATTTCCAAGGCTCTTCATCAGCTAAATATTTATTACCTAACCTTGATAAATCAATTAATATATTACAAGCTTGTCTAAATTTAAAATCATCTAATGATTCAGAAATTAAATTTGGAAATTCATATATTTTTTCAAGAGTCTGCTCATCAATTTTATTTAATTTATCAATATTTGGAACTAGACCATCAAAGTATTTATGAGTTAATACAAAGACTCGATTTATAAAATTTCCAAAAATTGCTACTAATTCATTATTATTTCTTGCTTGGAAATCCTTCCAAGTAAAATCATTGTCTTTTGTTTCAGGAGCATTCACTGTCAAGGTATATCTTAGAGAATCTTGCATTCCTGGAAAATCAATTAAAAATTCATCTAACCATATTGCCCAGTTTTTTGATGTTGAAAACTTATCCCCTTCTAGATTTAAAAATTCATTTGCAGGAACATTTTCAGGTAAAATATATTCACCATGAGATTTTAAAATAGCAGGGAAAATTACACAATGAAAAACTATATTATCCTTGCCAATAAAATGAATTAATTTAGTGTCTTTATCCTTCCAGTATAATTCCCAATTTTTATTTTCTTTTTTTGCCCATTCTTTTGTTGAGGATATGTATCCAATTGGAGCATCAAACCATACATATAATACTTTTCCTTTTCCTTCTTTGTGAGGAACTGGAATACCCCAATCTAAATCTCTAGTTATTGCTCTTGATTCGAGACCTTGATCTAACCATGATTTCACTTGCCCATATACATTTGCCTTTACTTTACCTTTCTTACCATTTAAGAACCATTTTCTTAAAAAATCCTCATATTTTCCAAGTGGTAAATACCAATGTTTTGTTTCTTTTTTTATTGGTTTAGCTCCACTTATTTTTGAAATAGGATTTATTAATTGATCTGGACTTAATGAACTTCCACAGTTTTCACACTGATCACCATAAGCGTGCTCAAATCCACAATGTGGACACTCACCCTCAACAAATCTATCTGCTAAAAATTGATTTTCTCTTGGATCGTATAGCTGGTCTGAAATTTTAACTTCAAAAATTTCTTTATTATCTAGGTTTTTAAAGAACTCAGATGCAGTTTCATGATGAATTTTTGATGATGTTCTTGAGTAATTATCGAACGAAATACCAAAATCTAAAAAACTTTTTTTAATTAATTCGTGATATTTATTTATAATTTCTCTAGGTGTCTTTTTTTCTTTTTTTGCTCTAATGGATATTGCAACACCATGTTCATCACTTCCACAAATATATGCAACATCATTATTACTTAGTCTTTTGAATCTAGCATATATGTCAGCAGGAATATATGCACCTGCTAAGTGACCAATATGTATGCGACCATTTGTATATGGAAGTGCTGATGTAATGGTATATCTTTTATTACTTTCCATTGAGATATGTCAAAAATAGTCAATTTACTAATCAACTTATATTTATATTAAAATGTTATTTTTGCAATTATTTGTTGAATTTAAAACATTATAGATTTGAAAACCATATCCCAAGCAGTTAGCGAGTATATAAAGTCCAAGCCTTTTTTAAGTTCTGCACTATCTGATGGGATAATAAACTTTACCTCACTTTCAAGAAAAATTAAACCTGATATTGAAGAACTATTAAGGAAAAAAGTTAATAATGGCGCAATTGTAATGGCTTTGAATAGATTATCAATTAATTTAGAGTTTCAACATACTCAAAAAATAAAAAGAGTAATTAAAAAAATTCAAGAGATTACAGTTAGATCAAATTTAGTGGATTATAATTTTAAGGTTTCAGATACAATACTAAATAGTCAATCAAATCTTTTAAAAAATATATTTGAAAGTAAAAATGATTTTTATACTTCATCAAGAGGTATTGATGAATGTAATATTGTTGTAAGTAAAAATCTATGTGAATTGGTTGAAAAAGAATTGGTTAATGAAATTTGTATAAATAAAACAGAAAAATTATCTGCAATATCATTTAAGCTTCCAGAGGAAAATGTATCTGTTCCTGGAATATATTATTATGTTTTTCAGAAACTATCCTGGGAAGGAATAAATATTAATCAAGTAATATCAACATCTAATGAATTTACCATTCTTGTTTCTGAAAATGAAGTTGATAAAGCTTTTTCAATTATCAATAGACTTAAATCTATCTAAATTACTTATTGCTTCTTCAATTGATTTGACTTCGCTAAAAATTATATATAGTTTATTTTTCTCTTTAATTTCACAGTTTTCAAGTTTTGAAATTTCTTGAATAATATTTTTAAATGTCTTGCTTTCATAGTATGAATTTGAAACATCTGAAATAAAGTAGCAAAGCATTTTATTTCGTTTAATCACTATTTTTTCAAAACCTAGTTTTTGTGCTTTCCATTTTAAATTTATACTTTTTAATAGATCTCGAACTTGAGCAGGTAGGTTACCATATTTATCTTTCAACTGAGATTCAAACTCGTTCAATTCTGTAGGATCTTTGACTTTAGAAAGTTTAGTATATAATTTTAATCTTTCATTAACCTGTGAAATATATTTATTTGGGAATAATATTTCAAAATCTGTATCAATCACAACTTCACTTAAAAAATCATTTGTTTTATTTTGATCTTTAAATATTTTTTTAAATTCATTTGTTTTTAATTCCTCAACAGCTTCATTTAGAATTTTATGATATGTGTCAAAACCAATATCATTTATAAATCCACTTTGTTCTCCACCTAGTAAATCTCCTGCTCCTCTAATTTCTAAATCTTTCATAGCTATATTAAATCCTGAACCTAAATCAGAGTATTGTCCAATTGCATTTATTCTTTTTTTTGCTTCATTCGTAATAGCAGAAATTTCGGGTGTAATAAAATAACAAAATGCTTTTTTATTACTTCTGCCAACTCTTCCTCTCATTTGATGTAAATCACTTAAACCAAAATGATGAGCATTATTTATAAACATTGTATTTGCATTGGACACATCCAGTCCACTTTCAATTATTGTTGTTGATAAAAGAATATCAAATTTATTTTCAATAAATTCAAGCATTATTTTTTCAAGATTTTTTCCTTCAATTTTACTATGAGCAATTTTAATTTTAGCCTCAGGAACTAAGTTTTCAAGCAGCCTTCCAAAGTCTTCAATATTTTCAATTTTATTATGTACAAAAAATACTTGACCTCCTCTGTCAAGTTCATATTGAATTCCTTTTTTAATTTTTTTTGAGTCAAACCTTATAATTTCTGATTCTATAGGCACTCTATTAGTAGGTGGAGTTGAAATTATTGATAGATCTCTAGCAGACATTAAACTGTATTGTAGGGTCCTTGGAATTGGAGTAGCAGTAAGTGTTAAAACATCTATATTTTCTTTTATAGATCTTATTTTTTCTTTAACATTAACGCCAAATTTTTGTTCTTCATCAACAATTAAAAGGCCCAAATTATTATATGAAATTTTATCATTAACTAATTGATGAGTTCCAATAATTAAATCTAATGTGCCTTGATTTAATTCATTTATTATTTTATCTTTTTCACTTTTTGTTCTGAATCTATTCAGATAACTAAATGAAATTGGAAAATCTTTAAATCTTTTTAATAAATTCTTGTAATGCTGGAATGCAAGGATTGTTGTTGGAACTAGTATCGCAACTTGCTTACCATTGTCAATTGCTTTAAAAGCAGCTCTTATTGCAACTTCTGTTTTTCCAAAACCAACATCACCACAAATTAGTCTATCCATTGGATATTCAGATTCCATATCTTTTTTTACATCATTAGTAGCCTTTAATTGATCTTCAGTTTCAATATATAGAAATGATGCTTCCAGTTCATTTTGCATTGAACTATCTATTTTATATTTAAATCCTTTTGCTATTTTTCTTTTAGCATAAGACTTAATCAAATCAAAAGCTAGTTTCTTAATTCTAGTTTTTGCTTTTATTTTAAGTCTTTCCCAAGCACCAGACCCTAACTTAAATATTCTTGGTTTTGTACCCTCCTTACTTTTATATTTTGATATTTTATAAAATAAATGAATACTAAGATATAATGTATCTTTATCTCCGTATGATAATTTAATTGCTTCTTGTTTTTTACCTTCAATATCAATTTTTGTTAAACCCTTATAAATCCCAACTCCGTGATCAATGTGTGTGATGTAATCTCCAATACTAATTTGGTTTAAATCTTGTAATTTTACTTTGTTATTTCTTGAATATTTTTTTTGGATTTTATAACGATGAAATCTATTAAAAATTTCATGATCTGTATAACATACCTTTAATTCATCATGATTTATAAAGCCTTTATAAATTGGCTTTAAAATTGACTTATATTCATAATTAATATCATACTTAGAAAAAATATCTTGAAATCTTTCTGACTGTTCCTTGTTTGTAAAATAAAGATTGATTTTATAATTCTTTTTAGAATAATTTTGTAAATCATTATTTAATAAATTAAACTGTTTATTAAAAGCGGGTTGTTGAGCAATATTAAATTTTATATCAGGATTTTTTTCATAATTATTTACTGAAATTAATTTTTTAGTTTTTATTTCCTCCAAAAATAGTTTTTCACTTAAATCCTTATTATTGATTTTAAAGTTTTTAGTAAGATTATTTTTAATTAAATCAATTTCTTCAGCAATAACAATAGTTTCTTTTCCAATAATACTTATAATACTATCATCTCTAGCTATTAAGTTTTGATTTGAAATATCAGGTTTAATATTAGCTGAATTAATTTTTTTTATGGAATATTGAGAATCAATATTAAACTCTCTTATACTTTCAATTACGTTGTCATCAAATTCAAATCTTATTGGATTTGTGTATTCAAATGAAAATACATCCAAAATATTTCCTCTCACTGAAAAATCACCAGGTTGTTGAACATAGTCATCTTTTTCAAAATTTAATTCAAAAAGTTTATCATTTATTACATTTATTTCTAATTGTTGTCCAACATTAATTGTTAGGGTTTTTTCTACTATTAGACTTGATTTAGGAATTTTTTCAAATATTGCTTCTGTATGAGATATTATTATTTTTGGTTTATTACCAATAATATCATCTATGGTTTTAGATCTATTTAAAATATTACTCTCATCCTTTATTTTATTTTCATAATTTCTAAAATTTGAGGGTAAAAAAGAACAATTTTTTTCACCTATAATTTCATTAATATCTGAATAAACATATGATGAAATTTCTTTTGAATTACTTATATAAAAAATTTGTTTATTTAAAAAGGAAAATAAATCAATTAATAGGAATGATAGTGATGAGCCATACAATCCTTCAATAGTAATATTATTTTGATTTTTGGATATAAGATTCCTGAGCTTCTGGAATTTCAGAGACCTATGCTGATTCAACCCATCTGGATATAAATCCTTATTCATTTTCTATTACAAATTCATGTAATTGAGCAGCGAATATATACAATACTTAGTTATATATGTAACAAAAACTGATTATTATATTCTGAAAATTTTAAAAATTATACTTTAAAAAAAGATTAGATTAGATTTGCACTGTCGTTATGAATTTTAAAATTAGGGATGCAATTAAATCTGATATGAAATCAGTACTTAAACTAATTAAAGAATTGGCATTATTTGAAAAAGAACCCAATGAAGTAATTATTACAGAGGAACAATTAATTTTAGATGGTTTTAATAATAATCCTAAATTTAAATGTTTTGTTGCTGAAGTTAAATCTGAAATTGTTGGGATGGCATTAATTTACCCAAGATATTCTACTTGGAAAGGCCCTGCTATACATTTGGAAGATTTAATTGTAACTAAAAAACATAGACGAAAAGGTATTGGTTTTAGTTTATTTTCAAGGTTCATAGAATATTCGTACAAACTAAAAGCTAAAAGAGTTCAGTGGGTTGTATTAGATTGGAATAAGGATGCGATTGATTTTTATATAAAAAATGGAGCACAAGTTTTAGATGATTGGAGAGTTGCTCTTATGGATGAAAATGCTATAAAAAAATTTTTAGATAAATGAAGGTATTTAAATTTGGAGGAGCATCAATTAAAGATGCTTCAAGTATTAAAAATATTTTAGAAATTATTTCAAATTATAGCAATGATAATTTATTGATTGTTGTATCTGCAATGGGCAAAACAACAAATGCTCTTGAAAAAGTAGTTGAGAATTATTTTAAAAATAAATCTGAATTAAAAAGCTCTATTTTAGAAGTTTTAAACTTTCATATTGATATTTGCAATGAACTTTTTCCTAAAAACCACTTAATTTTTTCTGATATAAATTCAATTTTTCAAAAAATTAACACATTCATTAATTCAAACAAATCTCCTAGTTATTCTTTTGTTTATGATCAATTAGTTTCAAATGGGGAGTTGATTTCTTCAAAGATT
Organism: Cryomorphaceae bacterium; assembly: GCA_003331885.1. Classification (GTDB taxonomy): domain Bacteria; phylum Bacteroidota; class Bacteroidia; order Flavobacteriales; family Flavobacteriaceae; genus Eutrophosalina. Next base: position 6,526 of record QOPZ01000025.1, read on the forward strand.
ATTTATAATTATATGACCTTTAAAAATATTGAAAGCTCATTTATAGATGCAAGAGATTGTATAAAAACAGATTCTAATTTTAGAGGAGGTAATGTCAAATGGGATTTAACAAATAAAAAAATTAAACAAATGTTTAATGACTCTAATACTAATATTACACAAGGTTTTATTGCTAGTGATAAAAACAATTTTAACGTAACATTAGGTAGAGAAGGTTCAGACTATAGTGCTGCTATTTTTGCATATGCATTAAATGCAGAATCATTAAGTATTTGGAAAGATGTACCAGGTTTATTAAATGCAGATCCTAAATTTTTCAGTAATACTAAATTATTAAAACATATTTCTTATTCTGAAACTATTGAGCTTGCTTTTTATGGAGCCTCTATAATTCATCCTAAAACTTTACAACCATTACAGAAAAAGGAGATTCCTTTAAATGTGAAGTCATTTAAAAATCCTGAATCTAATGGAACAAAAATTTCCAAAGGTATTGATATTGATCCATTAGTTCCCTGTTATATTTTTAAGGATAATTTAATTTTATTAAAGCTTTCATCTTTAGATTTTTCTTTTATGGTTGAACAAAATATTAGTAAAATTTTCAAAGAACTTCACGATTCGAAAATGAAAGTAGATGTTATTCAAAATTCAGCTATTAGTTTTTCAGTTTGTTTCTTTGATAAGTATGGTAATTTAAACGATTTAATAAGTAGACTCGAGGGTAAATTCAAAATTGAGATTAATAAAAATGTTTCTCTTTTTACAATAAGACATTTTGATGAAAAGTCAATAAAAAAAATCTCTCATAAAAGAAAATTACTTCTTGAACAAAGGACTGAGAAAACTGTAAGATTGATTTTTTCTAATTAAAGTATTTCTCCGAAAAAATTAAGCAAAACCTTTTAATTTCTTCCCTACATTTTTTAAAACTTATATCAATAATATTTTTATCTAATATAGAGCTAGGATCAAAAAAATTATGATGAATCCTAACAGCTTTTTTTGCAAAGATTGTTGGACATGTTTCATTTGCATGATCGCAAACTGTTATTACATAATCAAAATTGATATTAGAATATTCTAAAACATTATTAGATGTTTGACTAGAAATATCTATCCCATCATCCATCATTATTTCTACAGCTTTTTGATTGACATGATGGTTTTTAGTACCAGCACTGAAAATTTCTGCTTTATTTCTTAAATATTTTTTAAGATATCCTTCAGCCATTTGACTTCTACAAGAATTACCAGTACATAAAACAATAATTTTTTTCATAAATCAAACATATGTTTAATTTTTTCTAATATTACTTTAGATAGATTGACTTTACTTTCATATGTCCATCCAGCAATATGTGGAGTAATAATAACATTTTTAGAATTTTTTAAATAATCCAGATCATTATTAGAATCAATTTCTTCAAATGATGTAGATTCATTTTCTATTACGTCAAGACATGCACCTAATATTTTCCCAGATTTTAAACCTTCTACTAAATCGGATGTTTTTAAACACTCTCCCCTTGATGTGTTTATTATATAAAAAGGATTTTTGCACTCATCTATGAAATAATTATTAATTAAAAATAAGCTTGTCTCATTTAGATTTGTATGAAGACTTATGATATTTGATTTTTCTTTTATTTCATTAATTGAAACTTGCATAGCATAATTATCTCCTTTATTTGGGATAATATCATTACATAAAACATTAGCTCCTAAAGCATTTAATTTTTCTGCAAAACTTTTTCCAGTTTTTCCGTATCCAATTATTCCAACTGTCTTACCTTTTATCTCAATTCCTCTATTTTTTTCTCTAAGCCAAAGACCTTCTTTTATTTCATTATTTGATTTTAGTATTCTATTTTTTAAACTTAAAATCATACCTAAAGCATGTTCACTTACTGCATTAGCATTGGCTTCGCCTGCTGAAATAATTTTAATTAGTTTTTTATTGGCATAAACAACATCAATATTTTCTGTACCTGAACCAACTCTCGCAATAAATTTTAGATTAATTCCTTTATCTAAAAAAACCTTATCAATTGTAATTCTGCTTCTTAATATTATGCCATGATATTTTTCAAGCTTGTTTTCTATTTCTTTTTTTGATGAATCAAAATCAAAACAATTTTCAAATCCAAGATTACTCAATTCATTTTTTAGTAATTCATGGTTTTCATCTAAATGAAGAATTTTTAGCATTTTAGAATACTAGTATAAGTTTTGCAATGTAGAAAAAAAGAAGAATTCCAATTACATCATTACCGGTTGTAATAAATGGCCCTGTTGCAATAGCTGGATCAATTCCAAATTTGTCTAAAATTATGGGAACTGAAGTTCCAATTAATGCAGCAACTATAATTACAAAAATCATAGAAACAGAAATTGTTATACTCATTTCTAAAGATTGATTGATTATTAATCCAAAAAGAATAATAATTATACTCAAAATCAAACCATTAAGTATAGTCAAACTAACTTCCTTAATTAATCTTGAAATTAAACTACCTTTTATTACATCATTTGCTAAACCTTGAACAACTATTGCTGATGATTGAACACCAACATTACCTGCCATTGCAGCAATTAGAGGAGTATAAAAAAATAATGCTCTAAGTTCTTTAGAAGCCATTATATTTTCAAAACTTTCAAGAATAAATACACTACCCAAACCTCCAAAAAGACCTAATATTAACCATGGTAATCTAGCTTTGGTTAATTCAAAAATTGAGTCATCTGCTTCAACATCATTTGAAATACCAGCAGCTAAAAGGTAATCCTCTTCTGCTTCATCTTTAATAAAATCAACTATATCATCAATAGTAATTCTACCTAAGAGTTCATTATTATCACCTACAACAGGAATAGCCTCTAAATCATATTTAGACATAAGTTTAGCAACTTCATCTGCTGAGTCATTTACATGAACATAATCAACTTTGGGGATATAAATTTCTTGAATTTTACTTTTTGAAGGAGAAGTAATCAAATCTTTTAATGATAACCTACCTATTAATATTTTTTTCTTATTTAAAACATAAATTGAATGGACTCTCTTAATATCCTTGGCCTGTTTCCTGATTTCTCTTAAACATTTTAAAACACTCCAATTTTCATTTACACTTATGAGTTCTTTTGCCATCAATCCACCTGCACTATCTTCATCATAATTTAGAAGTTCTCTAATATTTTCAGTAATGCTTTCATCTTTTATTAGGGAAATTACTTTTTCTTGTTTTTCATCTGAAAGTTCAGAAAGTATATCTACAGCATCATCACTATCAAGTTCCTTAATCTCACCAGCAATTTCCTTTTCAGAAAGGGTTTTTAATATTTCCTCTCTTACATCTTCATCAACTTCAGTTAAAACATCTGAAGTTTTATCACTGTCAATAATTTTTATTAAATAAATCCTTTGAGTAGACTCTAACTCATTTATAATTTCTGCTAAATCTGCATAATGAATTCCATCAACTAATTTTTTTATTTCCTTATTTTTCTTATTAGATATAAGATTGCTGATTTCTTGAATAATTTCTTTTGAAAGTTCAAATGTTTTCATTACTAACCAAATTTGTTAAATAAATAAAATCAGCTACACTAAGTTGCTCTGGTCTTTTGGCAAAGATAGTATCTTCTTTTTTAATTTGAGGAATATTCAAGGCCTTAAGGCTATTCCAAAGAGTTTTTCTTCTCTGTCCAAATGATAATTTTACAATCTTTTTAAAAAGATTTTCATCACAAGTTATGTTATCAGTTTTTTTTGTAATTCTGATTACTGCAGAATAGACTTTTGGAATTGGATTAAAAGATTCAGGTTTAATTTTTTTTAAAAGTTTTACATTAAAAAAAGCTTGAATCAAAACAGATAAAATCCCATATTTTTTTGACCCAAAATTTGAACAAATTCTTTCAGCAACCTCATATTGAAACATTCCTACCATTTCATCTACTACATCTTTATTTTCATATATTTTAAATAAAATTTGTGATGAAATATTATATGGGAAGTTACCTATAATTGACAGAGGATTTTTAAACTTAGTAATATCAATTTTTAAAAAATCTTCATTTATAATATCATTTTGAATTTTTGGAAATTGTTTTTTTAAATATTCAACACAATCTAAATCAATCTCAACAAATTTTTTATTATCAACAGGTAAATTCATAATCATTTTAGATAATATACCCTTACCTGGTCCAATCTCAATTATAGTTTTTGCTTTTTTATATGCTAAGTAAGAAACTATTTTTTTAGCAATATTTGTATCAGTCAAAAAATTCTGACCAAATTTTTTTTTAGGCTTAATTAAATTCAAAATTTAAAAAAATTATTGATGATCAATTAATGGTTTTAAAGCCGGTATATTTATGAAGAACTTTTGGAATACTAATTCCGTTTTCTGTTTGATTGTTTTCAATTATACTTGCAACAATTCTAGGTAAGGCAAGAGCACTACCATTAAGTGTATGAGCGAGAACCTTATCTTTTTCATTTAATTTGATTCTTAGCTTCAATCTATTAGATTGATAATTTTCAAAATTTGAAACAGAACTAACTTCTAACCATTTTTTTTGAGCCATTGAGTATACTTCAAAATCATAAGTTAAACAAGAAGTAAAGCCTAAATCTCCACCACATAGCTTAAGAATTCTATAAGGTAATTCTAATTCTTCTAAAATTTTCTTTACATGATTTACCATTTCATCTAAAACTTTATATGAATTTTCAGGTTTCTCAATTCTAACAATTTCAACTTTATCAAACTGATGTAGTCTGTTTAATCCTCTAACATCTTTTCCATAACTTCCAGCCTCTCTTCTAAAACAAGGAGTATATCCAGTTAATTTAATTGGTAATTCACTTGAATTTAAAATACTATTTCTATAAAAATTTGTTATAGGTACCTCAGCTGTTGGAATTAAGTATAAATTATCATTATTAATATGATACATCTGGCCTTCTTTATCAGGTAGTTGTCCTGTGGCAAAGGCAGAATCTTCATTAACTAAAATTGGGGGTTGAACTTCAACATAACCTGCAGAGGTATTTTTATCTAAAAAATAATTTATTAAAGCTCTTTGAAGTTTAGCTCCTTTATTTATATAAACAGGAAACCCTGATCCAGTAACTTTATTACCTAATTCAAAATTTACAATATTAAATTTTTCAGCAAGATCCCAATGCTCATTTAAATCCAGCTCGTAAGGTTTTATTTTACTCTCAAATACAACTTCATTGTCAATTTCATCTTTGCCTTTCTTGACAATCTCATTTGGAATATTAGGTATTGAGCATAAAAGTTCATTTAAAGCACTATTTGTATTAATTAACAAATCTTGTAATTTTTTTATATCTGGTTTTATATCTTCAACCTCTTTTTTTAAACTATTTGCATCAGTTGATTTATTATTTTTAAATAATTCACCAATTTGTTTAGATAAATTATTAACCATTGACAAATGAGTATCTAGTTTTAATTGATATTCTTTTCTATTGTCATTAAGATCAATAATTTTCTTTAAATCCGAAGAAAAGTCTTTATTCCTTTTTTTTAGACTATCAACTACTTTAGAGAAATTTTCTTTTATGAATTTTACTTGTAACATAATCCTGTAACAAAACTAGTTATTATAAGTTGAATTTATATAATCTATACAATTTTCTCTATCAGATTTTAGTTGATTCTGAAGTTCTTCAACATCACTAAACTTAATTTCATCTCTAATAAATTTTATGAGTTGAACTTTTAGTGTTGTCCCATATAAATCTTTATCATAATTAAATAAATTCACTTCAATAGTTTTTTTATTTATACCAAAAGTTGGATTAAAACCAATATTCATCATCCCATAAATTTTTTCATTTTCAATTATACTTTTAATCAAATAGACTCCATTTTTTGGGATTATTTTATAATCCTCATCTAAATCGATATTTGCTGTTGGAAAACCAATTGCTTTTCCTATAGATTTTCCTCTAACTACTTTACCTTTAATATTAAAATTATAACCAAGAAATGAGTTGCATTTATCAATTTCCCCGGATTCTATAGAATTTCTGATTTTTGTTGAACTTATTTTAATGTCTTCTATTTCAAAAGCTTCAATTTCAATTACTTCAAAACTATATTTAGAACCATAATTTTTTAAAGAATTAATGTCAGCAGATCTATTTTTACCAAACTTATGATTGTAACCAACAATTATTTTTTTTATATTTAAATTATTTACTAACAGTTCAATAAATTCTTCAGCTGTTATATTAGAAAAAGATTTATTAAAATCTTGAATAATTAATTCTTGAACTCCTAATTTTGAAAATATTTCTGTTTTTTCCTCCAATGTACTTATTGATTTAATTTCTGAATTTGAGTTAATTACATTTCTTGGATGAGGAAAAAAAGTTAATATTAATGATTTTAAGTTTGATTTTTTAGATTCATTAATTAATCTTTTGATAATTTTTTTATGCCCTTTATGAACTCCATCAAATGTTCCAAGAGTTAAAATACTAGGATCTTTTGATTTTACATTTTTTAAATTCTTGGTAACTATCATCTAATTAAACTTATTCATTGAAAACTCGATTCCATTTTTTAATATTGATAAAATAATTTCTACATTTTTTATAGCTAGTTCATCAATTTTTAAAGATTCATCATTATTCCATTTACTTAAAACAAAATCTACCTGATTTTCTTTTTTAAAGTTATTTCCTATACCAAACCTAAGTCGAGTAAATTTTGAATTATTCAATGATTTTATAATACTTTTTAATCCATTATGTCCACCATCAGATCCATTGGGCCTTAACCTTGAGATACCAAAATCAAGATTTAAATCATCAACAATAACTATTAAGTTTTTAGAATTAATTTTTTCTTTACTAAGCCAATATTTTACAGCCTTACCGCTTAGATTCATGAATGTGTTAGGCTTAAGTAACAATAATTGTTTACCACCATATTTTGATTTATGAATCTCCCCATATTTTTGAGTTTCAAATGAACCTTCAATTTTTTTTGAAAGTTTATTTATTATTTCAAAGCCAATATTATGACGAGTATTTTCATATTCTAAACCTATATTACCTAATCCTACAATAAGAAACTTCTTAGAATTTTTATAGGAACTATTTTTACTAAAATATTTAAAAACTGAAAGCAAAATTTGTAATTTAAGTAAAAGTATAAAAGGTTTTTGACCTTATATAAATATACCTAAGATTTCTCCTAAATTAAAATTTATGGATATTATCCTTCTTTCTTTTCAGAATCAGAAGATTTATCTCCGCCAGAGTCTTTACTATCTGATTTTTCACCCCCCTTTTCAGATGCATCAGATCCTTCTCCACCTTCTCCACCTTCTTCTCCTTCTTCTCCTTCTTCATCCTCTCCTTCAGTCTCAAGAGACATAGATGCTCTCGACATTTTAACTTGGCAAACTACCATATTTTCTGGATGAATAAAATTATAATCATCATTTAAAAGATCCTGAATTGTAACCTTGCCATTTAATTTAAGTTTT
>QOPZ01000026.1 GCA_003331885.1 Cryomorphaceae bacterium
TGAAATATTAAATGAAATCTTTTCATAAAAATATTATACTAATCTTACTGATTTTATTATCCAATCACATTTTTTCGCAAAAAATTAGAGTAATAGATTCAATAAATGAAAGGCCAATTCCTAATGTGTTTGTCTTTGATTTAGAAAAGAAAAATAGAAAAATATCCAATATAAATGGTGTTGTAAATTTAGATGACTTTAAAGAATATGATTCTTTAGTTTTTAGACATATTGTTTACGAAACTAAAATTTTTTTATTCAAAGATTTAAAAAATAAAAAAACGATTCAGTTAAATCCAAAAGCTCTTGGTTTGAGCGAAGTCATTCTTTCAGTTTCTAGAAACACACAAAATATTGCAACACTCTCGAGAAAAGTTTCTGTAATAGATAAAAGGACCATATCTATGGAATCTCCAAAAACAAGTGCAGAAATTCTTTATCATGGAGGAGGTATACATGTTCAAAAATCTCAAAGCGGAGGAGGAAGCCCAGTTATTAGAGGATTCGAAGCTAATAGAGTTCTTCTTGTTATAGATGGGGTTAGAATGAATAATGCAATTTATAGATCTGGTCATATTCAAAATTCAATAACAATCGATCCGAGTGCTTTAGAACGTACTGAAGTGATTTATGGGCCATCCTCAGTTGGATATGGTTCTGACGCTCTTGGTGGAGTAGTTCATTATTACACCAAAACACCAAAGCTTGATAATGATAAAACATTTAATTATAAGCGATCTACATCTTATAATTTAAGAGATAAATCAAGGATAACTAATCGCTCTATAGAAATAAGCAAAAAAAACTGGGCAAGCTACACTAGTTATACTAAATCTAATTTTGGTGATATTTATATGGGAAAAGTCCGAAATCATGGTTATAATAATTGGGGACTTGTTAATTTTTACTCAAAAAACACTAAAAGTGAATTTTATGAAAATCCCTCAGTAAATAATAATCCAAATCTACAGAGAAATACAGCATATAAACAAAATGATTTAATTCAAAAGTTTAACTTCAAATTAGGAAATAAATCAAGATTGATTTTAAATTTCCAGTTTTCAGAATCTTCAAATATTAACAGGTTTGATAAATTGACAGAATTAAATGATTTGGGTAATCTAAAGTTTGCCGAATGGTATTATGGTCCTCAAAAAAGAACATTTATTTCGTCAAAACTTAATCTTTACAATCAAAAATTATTTGATCGAATGAATTTAACATTGGCCTATCAAAAAATTGATGAGTCTAGAAATAAAAGAAAATTTGGTTCTAATATTTTAAATACTCAAGATGAAGATCTAGATGTTATCTCTGTAAACTCAGACTTTTTTAAGCGTTTAAATAGGCAAAATACAATAGCTTATGGATTTGAACTTACAAGTAATAATCTAGATTCAAATGGATATCAATCAGATGTTAACTCAAATGATATTTTAGAATCAATATCAAGGTACCCAAACAATGGAAGTGATTATAAATCACTAGCAGGATATTTTAATTTTAAAAAATTCATAAATCTAAAAACTAATTATGATTTTGGATTGCGCTTTTCATCTGTGACAATAAATGCTGATTGGGATTATGACTTCTTTGATTCTGATTATGAAGATAAATATGATGTCTTATTTTTTAATCAATTTGATGACTTAAAGATGTCAAATGCATCAATCACAGGAAGTCTTGGGATTGTCCATAGAATGAATGATCTAAATAAAATTTCATTTAATCTTTCAAGTGGTTTTAGATCCCCAAACATAGATGATATAGGTAAAATAAGAGAAAATGCTGGTGTTTTATCCGTACCCAACATGAATTTAAAACCCGAATATGTGTATACTTTAGATTTAGGTTGGTCAAAATTTAATAAAAAATTTAGAACCAATTTAAACATATATTATACTATTTTGAATGGTTCAATTGGAAGAGATTACTTCAAAAATGAAACTGAAACGATTTTATTTGATGAAGAATTTGTTCAAATGATGGCTAATTTTAACTTGGGAAATTCTAATGTATATGGTGGAAACTTTGATTTTAAAGCAAATCTATTTGACAACATAGTTGTTGATGGTAGCCTAACATATACCAAGGGATCTTCATTTAGAGACATTCTACCAATGCCATCAATACCTCCAATTTTTGGATTCCTTAAAATAAAACTTATCAAAGAGAAATCTCAATTGCAGCTATCTTATAGATTTTCTGGATCAAAAAATCCTGAAACCTACAGCATGGGTGGAGAGGATGGTTTAGATGAAACTCCTTTAATTTTAAATGAAATTGGTGAGACAGAGTATGCTGGTATGCCAAGCTGGGGTGTATTTCAACTTTCAAGCTTATTTAAGACTAGATTATTTAAAAGGTCTATAGATATTAAATTTATTTTGGATAATATTTTTGATATTCACTACCGAGAATTTGCTTCTGGAATCTCATCTCCAGGCAGGTCTTTAAACTTGGTAGTAAATTTCAATTAAGTCCCCTTTATTATTCATAAATTAAATTAAAATTAATTACATTCGTTTTTTGCTTTTTTATGTCATTTAAAGAATATAAAACATTAGATCTAACAAGAGTTTCTGAATACATTTCCAATTTCTGGGAAATAGATAAAACATTTGAAAAAAGTATTTCCTCTAGAGATGATAAAGAATTTGTTTTTTATGAGGGTCCTCCCTCTGCAAATGGGATGCCTGGTATTCATCATGTTATGGCTAGAACTATTAAAGATATTTTTTGCAGATATAAAACACTTAAAGGATTTAAAGTAAACAGAAAAGCTGGATGGGATACTCATGGTCTTCCAATTGAACTTGGTGTTGAAAAAGAATTAAATATTTCTAAAGAAGATATCGGATCAAAAATAACTATTAAAGATTACAATGAAGCATGTAAAAATGCTGTCATGAAGTATACTGGTGTATGGAATGATTTAACAAAAAGAATTGGATACTGGGTTGATATGGATAACCCATATATAACTTATAAATCTAAATATATTGAGACTGTTTGGTGGTTATTAAAGAATCTCTATGATAAAAAATTAATTTACAAAGGATATAGTGTACAACCATATTCTCCAAAAGCAGGTACCGGATTAAGCTCTCATGAACTTAATCAGCCAGGAACATATCAGGATATAACCGACACAACTGTTACTGCTCAATTTGAGTGTGAAGATGAAAGTATTCCAGAGTTTTTAAAAAAGTATTCAAAAATATACATTTTAGCATGGACCACTACTCCATGGACATTACCCTCAAATACTGCCTTAACGGTTGGTAAAAAAATTGAGTATTGTTTAATTAAAACATTTAATTTATATACTCACAAACCAGTGAATGTCATTCTTGCAAAAGATCTTATTACAAAAGTTTTTAAACTAAATTTTAAAGAAATTGAAAATGAAAGTGATTTAGTATTTAAAAATGAAAAAACAATTCCATTTTTAATTTGTGAAACTTTTTCTGGTGAAAAGATTGTAGGAATAAAATATCATCAAATTTGGAAAGATGCACCACTTCCAGAGAATAATCCTGAAAATGCATTTAGGGTTATTTCAGGTGATTTTGTTACCACTGAAGATGGAACTGGCATTGTTCATACTGCTCCAACATTTGGTGCTGACGATGCAGTTGCAGCAAAGAATGCTTCACCTGAAGTTCCTCCTATGTTAATCAGAAATACTAAAGATGAATTAGTTCCTTTAGTTGATTTGCAAGGTAAATTTGTTAGTGAGCTTGGAACTCTTGGCGGAAAATTTGTTAAAAATGAATATTATGAGCAGGGTACAGCACCTGAAAAGTCTGTTGATGTTGAAATTGCTATAAAACTTAAAGAAGAAAACAAAGCTTTTAGAGTAGAAAAATATACTCACAGTTATCCAAATTGTTGGAGGACTGATAAACCAGTGCTTTATTACCCACTTAACTCATGGTTTGTAAAAGTAACTGATAATAAACATAATTTAATTTCAAACAATGATAAAATAAATTGGAAACCAAAATCTACAGGTGAAGGAAGGTTTGGCAACTGGCTTAATAATGCAAATGATTGGAATTTATCTAGATCTAGATTTTGGGGTATCCCACTGCCTATTTGGATTTCTGAAGATGGTTCTGCAACAAAAGTAATTGGATCTGTCAAAGAGTTGATTTCTGAAATTGAACTTTCAATTAAATCTGGTAATATGAAATCAAATCCATTTGATTCATTTGAATTAGATAATATGAGTGATGATAATTATGATAAAATTGATTTACATAAACATATCATTGACGATATCATTCTAACTTCTTCTTCAAATAAAAAAATGTACAGAGAGTCAGACTTAATTGATGTTTGGTTTGATTCTGGAGCTATGCCTTATGCTCAATGGCATTATCCATTTGAAAATAAAAATTATATTGATAATAAGGAATTCTTTCCCGCAGACTATATTGCTGAAGGTGTTGATCAAACTCGAGGATGGTTTTATACTTTACATGTAATTGGAACATTAGTTTTTGATTCAAATGCCTATAAAAATGTTATTTCAAATGGTTTGGTGCTAGATAAAAAAGGACAAAAAATGTCAAAAAGGCTAGGTAATGCTGTTGATCCATTTGAAACTTTAGATAAATATGGCCCTGATGCGACTAGATGGTATATGATATCTAATTCTAATCCATGGGATAATCTCAAGTTTGATGTTTCTGGAATTGAAGAAGTGAAAAGAAAGTTTTTTGGTACTCTGCACAACATTTATTCATTTTTTAGTTTGTATGCAAACATTGATAAGTTTAAAAACCATGAAATTGCTATTGATTATAATGAAAGATCTGAATTAGATAGGTGGATTATTTCTGAACTTAATTCCTTAGTTAAAGATGTTGGAGATGCTTATGAAAACTATGAGCCTACAAAATCTGCTCGGCTAATTTCTAAATTTGTTCAAGATAATCTCAGCAACTGGTATGTAAGATTATCTAGGAGAAGATTTTGGAAGGGAGAATATAATAAAGATAAAATAGCTGCTTTTCAAACTTTAAATGAATGTTTAGAAAAAGTTTCAATACTATCATCTCCAATTAGTCCTTTTTTTATGGATAATTTATATCAGGACTTAACAATGAAAAATACATCAGTCCATTTAGTTGATTATCCAGCATATTCTAAAAGTTTAATTGATGGAAATTTAGAAAGTAAAATTAGAAAATCACAACAGATATGTTCACTTGGATTGTCTCTTAGGAAAAGAGAGAAAATTAAAGTAAGACAACCTTTAAATAAAATTATTATCCCATATAGAGATAATTTAGAAAGAGAAAGTTTAAAAGAAATTTCAGAATTTATTAAATCTGAAATTAATGTTAAAGAAGTTGAATTAGTAGGGGATTCATCAAAGATTTTAGTTAAAAAAGCAAAACCAAATTTTAAAATAGTTGGTCCAAAATTTGGAAAAGATTTGAAAATTGTAAGTTCTTTAATTAATAATTTAAAATCTGATGAAATAGAGAAAATTGAATTAGAAAAAGTTTTTGTTTTTGAAAATGAAATTAAAATTTCAATTGATGATGTGGAAATATATTATGAAGATATTGAAGGATGGCAAGTTGTTTCAGAAAATGGCACAACAATAGCAATGGATACTAATATTTCAGAGGAATTAAAAAATGAAGGTATTTCTAGAGAAATTGTCAATAGAATCCAAAATATTAGAAAAGATTCTGGCTTTAATGTAAGTGATAAAATTTTTATAGAAATTGAAAACAATAATTTAATTGAAAAAGCTATTTTTGAAAATATTGACTATATTAAGAATGAAACTCTTGCTATTGAATTAAAGCTTGAAAAAAAGTTGCTAAATGCTCAAGAAATAGAATTTGATAACATAAAAGTTAAAATTAAAATTTTTAAAGAAAAATAAAATGAAAAATGATAATCTAGTTGTAAGATACTCTGATAAAGATTTAGGGAGTTTTAAAAAAATAATTGATGAAAAGATATCAAAAGCTCAAAGAGATTTAGAACTTATTAGAAGTGCATATATGAATGACGGCAATAACGGTACAGAAGATACTTCTCCAACTTTTAAAGCATTTGAAGAGGGTTCACAAACAATGTCAAAAGAAGCTAATACTCAATTAGCGATAAGACAAGAAAAATTTATTAGAGATTTAAAAAATGCTTTAATTAGAATTGAAAACAAAACTTATGGAATTTGTAGAGTTACCGGTAAATTAATCTCAAAGAAAAGATTACAACTTGTTCCCCATGCTACCCTAAGTATTGAAGCTAAGAACTCTATATCATAGAATATAATTGCCTATGAAAATCGAAGATTTTCTTATTAAAATGTGGAAAGATTATTCTGAATTAAACCCACATATAATTAAAGTTTTGCAATTAATTAAAAATAAAGAACCGAATAAAATTATTAATGATCATATTGCTTTAAGAACTTTTAATCATAAAAAAATTAATAGACATATTCTATCAAAGTATTTTGTTGAAAATGGCTACAAGCCCATAGAAGACCTTTTTTTTACTAAAAAAAAATTAAAAGCAACTTATTATATACATTCAGATCCTAGTCTTCCAAGGATTTTCATAAGTGAATTATTACTTGAAAATTTTTCTGATTCTTTACAACAAATAATTAATAAAAAAATTGAAGAAATTGATACTGAATTAATATCAAATCCAATTTTTCTGACTTCAGGAATACCATGGAATCCAATAGACTTTGAAACTTATAAAAATATTCAAAAAGAATCTGATTATGCATCTTGGGTTCTTGCAATGGGATATATTGCAAATCATTTTACTGTAAGTGTGACAGATTGTTCTTATTTTAAAAATTTAAATCAATTAAATAACTACCTAAAAGATAATGGTTTTGAAATAAATTCCTCAGGCGGTGAAATAAAAGGTTCAGAAAAACAAGGTCTTGAACAGTCATCAATAATGTCAAAAGAAATTTTAGTTGATTTTTCTGATGGATCATATAATGTCCCAGGATGTTATTATGAGTTTGCTTATAGATACAATAATTTCAATGGTTTTATAACACAGTCTGCTAACCACATTTTTGAAAGTACAAATGAAAAAACAGAAAATTAATTTATTTCAATGTTTAGCAATAGTTGCTGTTATATTGTTTTTTGACCAATTTTTAAAAGTGTATATAAAGCTTAATTTTCCACTTTCAATTTATGGACAAGCTCCTATTTTTGATTTAGGTTGGTTTAAATTATTATTCATTGAAAATAAAGGTATGGCCTGGGGAGCTCAAATAAATGACTTTATACCTTTTCTTACTGAAAAAAGTGGCAAATTATTTTTGACACTTTTTAGACTATTTGCAATCTTATTTGTTTTTCATTGGCTCAAAAAAACCGTACAGGAAAACTCTAGTATGCTTTTTAGTATTTCTTTGTCACTAATTCTTGCTGGTGCAATTGGAAATGTTGTAGATTCTGTTTTTTACGGATATTTTTTTACAGATAGTTATTTTCAAATAGCTTCTTTTGCTCCTGGAGACGGATATAGCTCATTATTTTATGGAAATGTTGTTGATATGTTTCAATTCCCTATAGCTACTTGGACTTGGCCCTCATTTATCCCAATAATTGGAGGAAATGAATTTACATTTTTTGAACCCGTTTTTAATATTGCAGATTCAGCTATATCTGTAGGTATCTTTATAATGTTAATATTTAATAAATCTTTTTTTAAAGAAAATTAAAAACTTTCTCTGGGGATACACAGTAATCCATTTGAATATCATGATTACTACAATCAGATATGTAATTTTCTGGTAAAAAAAAGGAGAGACCAATTTTAATTGTATTTTTTGATAGTTTTTTTAGAAACCTATCGTAAAAACCTTTTCCATAGCCAACCCTATTGCCTTTCAGATCATATGCTAACAAAGGAATAAAAACAACCTCAATTTTTACTGATTTAAATTCATTCCCATTGATTGGTTCAGGGATGCCATATTTATTAAGCTTTAAAAGAGTGTCATCACTTAAAACATAATTTTTAAATGTTATTGTTTCAAAATTTGATTTTGAAACTATTACTTGCTTTTCTTTACCATTTAAAACATTAATTAATGTAGTTGTGTCAACTTCATTTTTATTTTTAATGGGTAAAAATATATGATAATTATCCTTGTTCCATATTGGTAAATTCAAACAATTATTTGCAATTTTAACACTCAGGTTTAATAATTCATCTGAAGAAATTTTATCTCTAAGGGTTTGATATTTTTTTCTTGCTTTAAATTTGTCCATTTTTAAAATCTAAACAAATAAAATAATTATTTTAGTTTAAGTGTCTGATAATTCAAAATTAGTATTAAAAACAATTCCGCAATCTCCTGGAGTTTATCAATTTTTAAATAAAGATCAAAAGATTATCTATGTTGGTAAAGCAAAAAATTTAAAAAAAAGGGTTAGTTCTTATTTTCAAAAAAATTTAAAATCTCGGAAAACCATTAATCTAGTTAAAAATATAAATTCAATTGAGCACGTGGTAGTTCAGTCCGAATCTGATGCTCTTTTACTTGAAAACTCATTAATAAAAAAAAATCAACCTAAGTATAATATTTTATTGAGAGATGATAAAACCTATCCTTGGATTTGCATAAAAAATGAGAGATTTCCAAGGGTTTTTTTAACAAGAAAATTAATTAAAGATGGATCAGAATATTTTGGTCCTTACACAAACATAAAAGTGATAAATATTTTATTAAATATTGTAAGAACTATTTATCCATTAAGGACAAGTAATTACAACTTTTCATCTAATAAAATTAAAAAAAGTGATAAAAAATTATACTTAAAAATTTTTAAAAAAAATGAGCATTCAATTATTATAGGATTTCATGAAAATAGTTTAAAGAAAGTAAGTGAAGATTTGCTTTCGGAAAAATTGTATGATAAAAATATTTCTTTAGTTAGAGAGATATTAAATGGGAAGTTTAAAAAAGTCAAAGATTTACTTAAAAAAGACATGTACAAATTTTCAAAGAAAATGGATTTTGAAAAAGCTCATAATATCAAAGAAAAATTGGAATTGCTTGAAAATTATCAATCTAGGTCCACTGTTGTTAGTCAAAAACTAAATAATATTGATGTATTTACTATAATTTCTGATTCTGAAAATGCATATATAAACTATTTACAAATAGCTTACGGCAGAGTAATTAGATTTCATAATCAAGAAATTAAAAAGAATCTCAACGAAGATGAAATTGATATTCTAAGTTTAGTAATTATAAATCTTAGACAAAAATTCAACTCAGAATCTAAAACTATTATATCTCAATTTAATCTTACTAAACAACTTAATATAAAGTTTATTGTTCCAAAAGCTGGTGATAATAAAAAGCTATTAGAGCTTTCGCTTAAAAACTGTAAAATGTATAAGCTTAAAAGATTTAAACAAATACAAATATTAGATCCCGAGAGACATAAAAATAGAATAATGAATCAAATGAAAATTGATTTAAAATTAGAAAATGAACCTAATCATATTGAATGTTTTGATGTTTCAAATATTCAAGGTACCAACTCAGTGGCAGCATGTGTAGTATTCATTGATGGAAAGCCTATGAAAAAAATGTACAGGAAATTTATTATAAAAACAGTTGAGGGACCAAATGATTTTAAATCAATGGAAGAAATAATTTATAGGAGATATTCAAGACTGTTGAACGAAAATAAATCACTTCCAAAACTTATTGTAATTGACGGTGGTAAGGGTCAGCTTAGCTCAGCGGTGAAAAGCTTGAAAAAATTAGATTTATTCAAGTCTATTCCAATTATTGGAATTGCAAAAAGACTTGAAGAATTGTATTTCCCTAATGATTCTATTCCGCTTTACCTAAATAAAAAATCTGAAACCCTAAAAGTAATACAGAATTTAAGAAACGAAGCTCATAGATTTAGCTTAACATTTCACAAAAGCAAACGATCTAAAGTTTCATTAAAATCAGAACTTGATATAATTAACGGAATTGGCGAAAAAACCAAACTTAAATTATTAAAAAAATTTAAATCAATTTCAAATATCAAGAATCATAGTTTTGATGAAGTTAGTTCTGAAATTGGAAAAAGTAAAACAAAAAAACTGTTTGAGTTTTTAGATGATAATAAGTAGTTTTTTAATTTTGTAATTAGAATGAGAATTATACTATTTTTTATATGTACTATAAGTTTAAACTTATGTTATTCTCAAAATAAAAACTTTAATTTCTATTCATTTAAAGCAGGAGAAAAATTAGAATATAAATTAAATTACGGATTTCTAAATGCGAGCTATGCGTCTCTTTCATTAAAAGAAGAGGTTTTAGATGGAGAAAAAGTTTTTAGAGCAACATCTGTTGGAAGAACAACTGGTCTTGCAAGATTATTTTTTAAAGTAGATGATATATATGAGACTTTTTTTTCATTAGATAATGTAAAACCTATTAAATCTATTAGAGATATTTATGAAGGCGGATATGAAAGAGAGGCTGAAACTAAATATGACTATGAGTCAAATACTGCATTTTTTTATGATAAATTAAAAAATATAAATAAAGAATTTAAAATCCACTCTGAAATCCAAGATATTATTTCAACTTTTTATTATTTGAGAAAACATTTAGATATTTCATTATTAAAACCAAATGATTTAATATATGTTGATATTTTTTTTGATAAGGAAATTTATCCTTTTAAAATGATGTTTTTAGGTAAAGAAAGAATAAAGACTAAATTTGGTTTGGTAGAATGCTTAAAACTTAGGCCTTATATGGAATCTGGAAGAGTTTTTAGGGATAATGAAGGAATAAAAATATGGGTTACTAATGATGAAAATAGGGTTCCTATTAAAGTTAAAGCAGACCTAAGAGTTGGTTCTATAGTTGCTAACCTGGTGTCATTTAGAGGATTAGCTAATCCGTTTAAAATTGTAGTTAGTGAATAAAAATTATTTAATTATTTTTTTGATATTTCTAATCTCATGTGGAGGAGAAAATAATGAACCTAAAAAAGAAATTGTAAAAGAAAAAATTATTAAAAATTTTGGTTTTGTTTTAAATAATTTCAATGTAAAAAAAGACACAATAAATTCTGGTGATTCTTTTGGTTTAATACTAGAAGAAAATAATCTCTTTTATCCAAAAATTTATGATATAGTCCAAAAGACAAAAGAAGTTTTTGATATAAGAAAAATTAATGTTGGAAGAACATATACTATCCTTTCATCAAAAGATTCATTAAACACTCCTCAAGTATTTATTTATCAGCCTAATCCAATTGATTACATAGTTGTATCATTGGGTGACTCTATTTGGGCTGAAAAAAAACAAAAAGAAATAAAACTTGTTGAATCAGAGGCAGTAGGAACAATTAAAAGTTCCTTATCAGAAACTATGCAAGATTTGAAGTTAAGTCCTCTTTTATCAAACGAATTATCAGAAATTTATGCCTGGAACATTGATTTTTTTAGACTTGAAAAGGGTGATAACTTTAAAATATTGTATACTTCAAAATACGTTGATGATTCAATATATATAGGACTTAATAGAATTCACAATGCTTATTTTCAACATAGAGGAAAACCATTTTATGCAATAGAATTTCAAACAGACTCAATTAAAGGAATGTATGAGTATTTTGATGACAAGGGAAAGAACTTGAGAAGGGCTTTTTTACTATCTCCAGTACAATTTAGTAGAATATCATCAAGATATAATTTAAGACGAAAAATTGCATATTATGGTAAAATTAGACCACACTATGGGACAGATTTTGCAGCTCCCGTTGGAACACCAATTAGATCAACTGCAGCAGGAAGGGTTACCAAGTCGGGGTATACAAGAGGGAATGGTTATTATGTAACTGTAAAACATAATGCAACATACTCAACTCAATATCTACACATGAGAAAAAGAGGTCTTAAAGTTGGATCTTATGTAGAACAAGGAGATAAAATAGGAGAAGTGGGTATGACTGGATATACCTCTGGGCCACACGTATGTTATAGATTTTGGAAAAATGGTAAACAAGTTGATCCATTAAAACAAAAGCTTCCAGAGGCAAAACCAATATCTGATATATTGAAGGAAAAATACTTAACTTATATGGACCCTTTAAAACTTAAGCTTGATAGTATGAAATCAAACCTTACCTTTGATCAAAGAATACAAAATGGAATTAATCCTTAAATATGGCACTTCATAATATTAATCCAAAAAAAACAAAAGCCTGGAAAAAATTAGAAGACAGTAAAAACCTTTTAATTAAAAAAACATTAAAGGATTTATTTAATCAAGAGGATAATAGATTGGATTACTTATCTGTTGAGTTGGAAAATATTTATGTGGATTTTTCAAAAAATATTATAGATGAAAATACATTTAATCTTTTACTTGATTTAGCTAGTGAATGTAAAGTTGAAGATTCAATTAAAAAACTTTTTGATGGAGAATTAATTAATGAAACTGAAAAAAGAGCTGTTTTACATACATCACTAAGAAATTTCAAGTCTGCTCCAGATTCAATTTCAAAGGATAGAAAAAAAATTGAAAAGTTTTCATCTGATATAATCAATGGTAAAATAAAAAGTTCTACTGGGAAGAGGTTTACAGATGTGGTTAATATTGGAATTGGGGGATCAGACTTAGGTCCAAAAATGACAGTTGAAGCATTAAAGTTTTATAAAAACAATCTTAATATTCATTTTATTTCAAATGTAGATGGTGATCATGCCAATGATATATTAAAAAACTTAAACCCAGAGACCACATTTTTCATAATAGTCTCAAAAACATTTACTACCCAGGAAACTCTTTCAAATGCTGTTCTTGCCAAAAATTGGATTGAGAATACTTTAAAAACTAAAAAAGTAGATAATCATTTTTGTGCAATTTCAACAAATATTGATGCAATTGAGAAATTTGGAATTAATAAAGATTATGTTTTCAACATGTATGATTTTGTTGGAGGAAGATTTTCAATGTGGGGTTCTGTTGGATTATCAATTGCTATATCACTAGGTTATAAAAATTTTGAAAAATTCTTAATTGGAGCTGAAATAATGGATACTCACTTTAAAGAAATGCCATTAAATAAAAATATACCAATTTGTTTAGCCCTAATATCGATCTGGAACAGTAACTTTTTGGGAGCTCAAAATCAAGCTATAATTCCATATTCTGAATATTTAAACTTCTTGCCTAGTTACCTGCAACAATCAGTAATGGAAAGCAATGGAAAAAGCGTTGATAGATCAGGTAAAAAAGTTGATTACAGCACAGAAAATATTATATGGGGAGGTACTGGAACGAATGTTCAGCATGCTTTCTTTCAACTCATTCATCAAGGTACTAAACTAATCCCTTGTGATTTTATAGGTTTTAAAAAACCTTTATATGGAAATCAAGACAGTCACAACAAGCTAATGTCAAATTATATAGGACAGATGGAAGCTTTAATGCATGGTAAAGATTCCGGTGAGGTGATTTCAGAAATGAAATCCAAAGGTATATCAGAAGAAGAAATAAAAAAGATCTCTAGATACAAAGTTTTTGAAGGTAATAAACCATCCAATTCTATTTTAATTAACAGGTTAACTCCAGAAACATTTGGGATGCTAATAGCAATGTATGAACATATCATTTTTACAAAGGGTGTAATTTGGAATATTTTCAGTTTTGATCAATGGGGAGTAGAATTAGGTAAAGTACTAGCTTCTAAGTTATTAACAGAAATTGAAAGTGGTAAAATTAAAAATCATGACGATTCCACAAAATCCCTTCTTAAAAAGCTTAAAAATTAAACTCAATTATTAGGGCTTAAAAAAATCTTTATTTTTTAGCAAAATTCTGTTCATAAAATTAATTATTTGATAACATTATATGCTAAAAAAATCTTGATATTTACGGAAATTTAAACTATTCGAAAATGAAAAAATTAATAATGTTTTTTGCAGCCATTCTAATAAGTGGAA
>QOPZ01000027.1 GCA_003331885.1 Cryomorphaceae bacterium
TGGATTAAAAGAGAATAAAAAACCCCAACAGATGTTAGGGTTTAAATGTGCGGGTGAAGGGACTCGAACCCCCAAGCCGTAAAGCACTAGATCCTAAGTCTAGCGTGTCTACCAATTTCACCACACCCGCAGGATGGCCAAATATAAAAAAGATTATTAAAATAAAGGTATGTTTTAAATATGTATAAGTAATGAATTTAACTAAATTTACATTTAATAAATTATGAGTTTTAAAACATATATTCAGGATAATGAAAAAAGGTTCTTAGAAGAACTCTTTGATCTTATAAAAATACCATCTGTAAGTGCTCTAACTGAGCATAATAAGGATATTAGAACAGCAGCTAACTTTCTTTTAAATCAATTTAATAAACTTGGTTTAGACAATTGTGAAATATGTGAAACAAAAGGTCATCCAATTGTATATGCTGAAAAAATAATTGATAAAGATCTTCCTACTGTCTTAGTATATGGGCATTATGATGTTCAACCTGTAGATCCAATTGAATTATGGGATTCAGCTCCTTTTAATCCAGTAATAAAGAAAACTGATATTCACCCTGAAGGTGCAATTTTCGCAAGGGGATCGTGTGATGATAAAGGTCAAATGTTTATGCACCTAAAAGCTATTGAAGTTTTAAACAATAATGGAGGTTTGCCATGTAATGTTAAACTCATGATTGAAGGTGAAGAGGAAATTGGAAGCGATAACCTAGAGCTTTTTGTAAAAGAAAATAAAGAAAAACTTGATTGTGATATAATCATTGTTTCTGATACAGGAATGATAAATAAAACAACGCCTTCAATAACCGTTGGTTTACGTGGCTTAGCCTACTTAGAGGTTGAATTAACTGGTCCTAATCGAGATCTTCATTCTGGGCTATATGGTGGTAGTGTAGCTAATCCCATAAATAGTTTGGCAAAAATGATTTCATCTTTACATGATGAAAATCATATAGTTACTATTCCAGGATTTTATGATAATGTAATTGAATATGGTGAAAGTCAAAGACAACATGACAGCAATATACCTTTTGATTTAAATGAATTTAAAGATTCTTTAAAAATTAGTGATGTTCAAGGAGAAACAAGTTATACAACAAATGAAAGAAGATCAATAAGACCGTGCTTAGATGTAAATGGAATTTGGGGAGGATACACTGAGGAAGGTTCAAAAACAGTAATACCTAGTAAAGCTTTTGCAAAAATATCCATGAGGTTAGTTAGTAATCAAAATTGGAAAGAAGTAAGTAAGCTTTTTACTGATCATATGAAGAATATTACGCCAAAAGGAATGAAAATTAAAATAAATGAACACCATGGCGGTCAACCCTATTTGACTTCAACTAATTCAAAAGCATATAAAGCTGCCAGCCAAGCATATACTAAAGTATTTGATAAAGAACCTTTTGCTGTAAAAGATGGAGGATCTATTCCAATAATTGCTCAATTTGAGAAAGAATTAGGGGTTAAAACAATTTTAATGGGCTTTGGATTAGATAGTGATGCAATTCACTCACCTAATGAACATTTTGGATTATCAAATTTCTATAATGGAATTGAGACAATTGCAAATTTTTATAAATTATATAGTCAATAACTTTACTTCTTCAAATTAACTAGAAATAAATCTGATGCAATGCCATCAGCTAAAAATCTACCAGATTGTGTAGTTAAATATAAATCATCTTCTTTATAAACATTTTTTTTAGCAATATGACTTTTAATTTTCTTTAAAAAGTAATTTTTAAATCTAACATCAAAGTTTGATTCTATATGCTTTACTGAAACACCCCAAATCGTTCTTAATCCTGTCATTATATACTCATTATACTGATCAACTTTTGTTAAATTTTCTTTTTTGTAATAATTATCTCCATCTATTATTTGATCAATATATTTTTTGTTATTTGAAATATTCCAGCTCCTGCTTTCTCCATCAAAACTATGAGCAGATGGTCCAATACCAATGTATTTTTTTCTTAGCCAGTAGGCAGAATTATTTTTAGAAAAGAAATCTTTTTGAGCAAAACTGCATACTTCATAGTTTATAAAGTTTTTAGAGCTAAGTTTTTCATTGATAAGTTTATATTGACTGTAAACTAACTCTTCATCTGGCATGCTTAAAATTGATTTATTTATAAAAGACTCTAAAGCAGTTTTAGGCTCAACTGTTAGAGCATAAGCGGAAATATGATTGATATTAAAACTTGAAATAGTATCAATATTATAATTCCAACTTTTAATTGATGAATCTGGAACGCCATATAAAAGATCAACTGATATATTATTAAAATATTTTTTTGCCATCTCAATGGATTTAATTGCTTTTTTAGAATCGTGTACACGATTCATAATTTTTAATTCCTTATCTATAAAAGATTGAACCCCTATACTGATTCTGTTAATTTTAGTTTTTGATAAATCATTCAATTTATGTTTTGACAAATCATCAGGATTAGCTTCAATTGTTATTTCAATATTTTTTCCAACATTAAAGTTTTTATAAATATTTTCAATAATTAAATTTATCTCCTCTACATCTAGAATTGATGGTGTACCGCCACCAAAATAAATAGTTGAGACCTTATCATTGTTTAGAATAGCCTTTTGATAAATCTCTTTATTGATTGCTTTAATCATATCTTCTTTATTTTTCAATGAAGTTGAAAAATGAAAATTACAATAGTGACATGATTTTTTACAAAATGGTATATGTATGTATATTCCTAACAAATACTAATTTATTTTAGTTGGATTATTTTTAATAAATGATTCCCAACCAGTATATTTTTTTTCTGTATAAACATTACCAGAATTATAAAAGTGGCAAACTGCTGCAGCTAAACCATCAGTTGAGTCCAAATTTTTAGGTAATTCTTTGATTATAAGTAATCCTTGAAGCATTTTAGCTACCTGTTCTTTTGATGCATTTCCATTTCCAGTAATAGCCATTTTAATTTTTTTTGGAGAATATTCAGTTACTGGGATTTGTCTAGATAAACCTGCTGCCATTGCCACTCCTTGTGCTCTACCTAGCTTCAACATTGATTGGACATTTTTTCCAAAAAAAGGAGCTTCAATAGCAATTTCATCAGGATTAAACTTATCAATAAGTTCAATTGTTCTTTCAAAAATTAGTTTAAGTCTTAAATAATGGTCTTTAATTTTACTCAATTTTAATTCATTAAGTTCAATCAGATTCATTTTTTTATTATTTGTCTCAATTATTCCAAAACCCATTATTGTAGTCCCCGGATCTATTCCTAATATAACTTTAGATGATTTGTTCAAACTATTTTGATTTTATAATTATGGGTAATTTAAATTTTGACGTTACAGAAACACCTAAATTTGTTTTGGTTGCTGGTAAAACATCAGGAATTGAATCTATTATATTAGTTATGATTGATTCAAAATTTGGAATAACGTTAATTGTACTTTTAGGAATATTTTTATCTGTGATTGATATCTTGCCTTTATTATCAATCAATAAAGAAATATAAACTGTATCATTTATTGGCTTTTCGATTAAAAATTGATTAAGCTTAAGTTTTTCAAAAATTTGATTAGATAGAAAAGTTTGAAAACATTGCTTAATTAAATCCGTCTCTTCTAAATCATTACATAATTTAACAGATGGATATTCATCAGAGGATTTCCATAATATTTTTTCATCATTATTGTCAATTATATTATTATTTAAATTACTTTGACAAGAAGCTAAAACAAATACAATTAATAATATTATTTTTATATTATTCACTTAAGATGAAATTACAAAAATTGTACAAAATAAATGATTGACATTATTCTTTTTATAATTGGAATTCTTTTTTGTATTACAGGTATTGTAGGAAGTTTTGTGCCAATAATCCCTGGACCTATGTCATCATGGGTAGGGATTCTAGTTTTGAACTTTTCTGAATCTGTTGAATTTAATTATAGATTTTTAATAATAACTTTTATAATAGCAGCATTTGTATCAGCTCTTGACTATATAATACCTATCATTGGTGTTAAAAAGCTTGGAGGTTCTAAAGGTGGATTAATAGGTGCATCAATTGGATTGATAATTGGTTTAATTATTATGGGGCCAATTGGATTATTATTTGGTCCATTCATTGGAGCGATTTCTGGTGAAATGATAAATAAAAAAACCTTAAAAGAATCATTTAAGCCAGCATTAGGTTCACTAGTTGGAATTTTGATTGGCTCTGGAATAAAATTTTGCCTATCAATTATTTATTTATTCTTTTTTCTAAATATATTCTGGACTTACAAGGATAATTTCTTCTAGTAATAATCATTTCTGTTGTCAGAA
Organism: Cryomorphaceae bacterium; assembly: GCA_003331885.1. GTDB lineage: Bacteria > Bacteroidota > Bacteroidia > Flavobacteriales > Flavobacteriaceae > Eutrophosalina. Next base: position 4,325 of record QOPZ01000027.1, read on the forward strand.
ATATCAGCAGATTTTTTTAAACTTTGGACTATACTAAAGTCAATATTAGATCTAAACTTATTGGTTAATTGATTCTCAAAAGGAGTGTATGATTCTAATTCATCTGCACTTTTAATACTATTCAGCTTAATCATGTATACCCCTGTTTCTCCTTCAAATAGATCAGAAATTGAATTGATTTCTAAACCAAAAGCTTTTCCAATTACTTTGGGCTCAAATCCAGCTTGTGCAACAATTGGTGTAACCTGATTTAAAGCTGAAACATTTAAAATTTCTAAGTTGTTATTGGAAGCTAAATCTTCAAGATTTTTAAATTTTTTATTATCACTAATTATAATTTTAGCTTTTTTCTTGTTTTTTAGAATCGGAAGAACAGTAATACTAGCTAACTCAGGCTTCATTAACCCCTCTTCTGCTTTATCTGTTAATTTTGCAATGACATACCCACCTCTTGAAAGATCAAATCTTTTAAAGTCATCAACTTCTGTTTCTTCATTAAATAACCATTGAACAAGTCTTCTTTGGTTTTCCATATTAGGTAAATCATGATCTAACACACCAATATTATTTAATGATTTTACTTCAAAATCAAAACTTTCTGCAGTCTGATTAAAATCTCCAATATTAGAAAGTTCAATTTCAAACTTAGAAGCTATATTAAATATTGAATCACTTGTCCTCTCAGATGGTATATTTTTTAAAGCTAAGGTTCCAACTAATACCACATCTTCCTTAGCTACAATTTTAATAACATGATAACCAAAATCGGTTTCAACTAATCCAATTCTACCAACCCTGTTGTTAAATACAAAATCATTAAAAGGTTTAACCATATTACCCTCTTGAAAAAAACCTAGATCACCACCATTTGATTTTGATGGGCCGTCAGAAAAATCTATTGCATAAGAAGAGAAATTATCTGGATTAGATCTGGCTAATTTTAATATTCTATTAGCTTCATTTTTAGCTTCATTTTTAGTTCTTGTAATTTGAGGGTTTGATCCCTGTGATCCATTATATGCGATAAGTATATGGCTAGCACGAACATTTCCATTTCTTTTTTTATCTAACATTTTAGAAATTTTTAGAAAATCTCCATCTAAATATGGACCATATGTATTATTATTTTCTAAATTAAAAATCATTTGGGCATGGCTGGAACTGAAATAACCTTTAGGTCTGTAAATTGAGTCATAAGGAACATCAGAATTTTCACTTAGAAAAAAATCTAAGTTGGAAGTAGTCAAAAAACCAGGGATAACTTCATTTAATTTTGAAACCTGATTATATTCCTCTCTTTCATTTAATAGACTATTAATTTTATTTCTTAAATCAGTTTCATCTTTAACAGAAGGTGATTCATTAAAGATTACGTAATCAAAACTTCTTACAGATTTTTGATCAAAATCTGCAGGATTATCTTTTATATAACTTCTAATTTCTGATGAGCTTACAGAAATTAAAGAGTCATTTACAGTTGAATAAGGTATTTTTACAAATGATATATCTGCAATATTATTAGATTTGAGATATTGGTTTTTACCCTCAAAGAAAGTTGAGTTAAAGCCAGATGTAACTAAATTGAAATAAGAATTAAATTTAATTTGTTTATTAAACTGTTCTTCTTGTAAACTCCACTGAGAATATGATTGTGGGTTGATTTCTTTTAGCTCTGCAATAAAATTTGAAAATTTATTTACATCAAATATACCAGCATCATTTAAAAAACGTTCATCTGAATTAAAGGATGGGCTTTGTGAAAGAAAAAACTCTAAATGATCTCTAGAGGATCCAATACCTAATTCATCTATTTGCTGTGAAAGTAATTTACTCCTTACGGTTTCATCCCATGCAGTTGTTAAAGCTTGTAGATCATTAAAATTATATGACTTTTTGAGAACATCGATCTGATTTCTAAAATCTGTAACTGATAATTCTTCACCATTAACTATTCCAATAGGTTCTTGAGACTGAAAACCACTGCCATCAAATACACCTGCAATAACAAAAGCAAACAGTGCCATTCCAATAACAGCAATAAGTACAAACGAATTTTTTCTAAGATTACCTAAAACAGCCATAATTCAAAATTTGGGTTACGAAAATACAAATATTTAGTTAAAGAATATCAAAATATATAGATGTTAAATAATAAGGAGCTAAAAAATTACTTATTATTATTTCTATTATTAAATTTTATACGATAATATCTCCTAAAAAAATACATTAAAAAAGAAAGGATTCCAAAAAGTAAAAGGGGTATATTATCTAAAATTGATTCTTCAAAAAAAATCAAATCTACAGATATCACTAATCCAATTACTAAGTATAAATATTCTGAAAGTTTAAAATATTTCATTTAATTATCTTCAAATAAAAAATTTCCATTCAACTGACCTGTTTTTAATAGCTTAAAAGATCTATCAGCATCCATTTTATTAGCTCTAATTTTATAATCATTTCCTGAAAATACTATATTTTTTTCAGTAAATAGCCATTCCAAATCTGGATCCCAGTATACCTGAGAGGATTCTATTGATGTACTATCTGGTGAAATTATTTTAACATTACCTTCTAAACTAACCATTCTAGTTTTATAATAAACAATTCCATAATCAGCTTTTACAGTTGTTGATCCAGAATATGGGTCAAAAAATTCGATTTTTAATCCTTTTGGAAATTCTGAATAAGGAAAAGGTTGATTTGTAAAATCAATATTTTTCGGAGATTCTAAAACAGCTTTTAAGGATGCTGAGTCAGAATACTTTAAAATAAAATTATCCGAAACACCAACAGGTATTTTGGAATCTTTATTGATAAGTTTTACATCTTCAAAGTTATTTTCACATGAAAAAAAAATAAAGAAAATGAAAAAATAATTTAAATAATTCAAGGTATTATAAAGCTGGGACAGTGACTGATAAACCTATCCAACATTTAAAAGATATTACTTTTCCAGCATTGCCTTCCGTAAAGATATCCGTTTTAGTTGGTGCTCTGCCTTCATAACTTTCAGCAGTTTTGACAGCAGTTCTTCTAATTGATGGGTCAACTGATGCCGCCTTCCTTGCTTCTTTAGCAGCTAACCAATAAACAGCTCTTTTATCAAATTGAGATGTTCCACAATTATTTGCGCTTGAAGCATATAAATTTGAAATTAGTAAATAAGCTCTACCCATAGATGGCTGAAAATCGAGTGCAGCTCTAGCATATTCTCTAGATTTTGAATATTGTCTTGTATTTTTAAATTTTGTTGCAATTTTATATGAAATTCTTGCCTTTTTGATATTATCTGATTCTAATTCAATTGATTCATTATAAAAACTCAAAGCTTCTTCATTATTACCTTTTTTATCATTTAGTAAACCTAAATAATATGCAGAGTTTGCAGATGGGTTTAGATTGTGTAATAACTCAACTAATTCAACAAATAGAGGATCATCAGAACAATCCTTACTATCCATTCTACTTGCAGCTCTATTTAACCAAACGGGGTTTGTTTTATTTTCTTCCAAATTTTTTCTATATAATGGAATTAAATTTTCACATGTGGATTCCTTTGCAATTATTGCATTTAAATTTTTAAGATATGTACTTGATGCAGTTGAATTAATCCCAAATGCTCTTTTATTAGATTTTTCACGAGATGTCAATGACACACCTGATTCTTCTTTTTTAATAAGGTTATCTAATTGTTTAGAATAACCATCAATAACTTCTTCAAGTCTTTCAGAAATTTCTTCATATTTGTCAAAAATATTTTCCATTGTTACACCACCATCTTTATACATTTGAAAATAAACTTTGAAATAATTATATAACGGTTTTGGATCATCAAAACTGCTTCTATCTTCATTGTATGCTTTATCAAAAACATTATAAATCTCTTGATTTGATGCTAGTTTATAATCTACCATTGCTTGAGCTTTATTAGAAATAATTTCGCCTACAATCCTTCTTCCTTTGTAAGATGGAAAATTAATTAACCACTCGTCATATAGATTAATTAAATCATCTTTATATTTTTTTGCTTCAGCAGCTCCATCTGATCCCTTTTTTTGACTTTCTTTTATAAAATTTTCAAGCATCCTCTTTCCGTAGGTATAAATTGCAACATTCATTTTTGGACACTGTTTTCTTACTTGCATCCAAGGTTCATATGCAGAATCGTAATTTTTAACTTTATAATATTCAGCAAAAATTGAAAGATTAGATAAACAGTCGTCAACTGCTTGAGAATAAGCGTTAAATGAAACTAAGAAAAGAATGACTAAAACGAATTTTTTCATAATATTAATTATACATACTTCTTACAAACCATAAATCATTTAAGGAAACACCTATTCTTATACTAAAGAAATTTTCTTTAATAAGACTAGCCTTGTTCGTTCCCCTCTGTCCAATTTCAAAACCAAGGTTTGCACTTGATATACCAGCAAGAGGTATGCCAAAACCAAAATTTAAACCAACTTCATTAATTTGTTGGTTATTAACATAAAGTCCCCCGCTTTTATATCTAACACCAAATCTATAAGTTACTGTATTGAAATAGTTAGTAAATGAGTCATATTTTGGTAGATAAAAGCCTCCTAAGGAATATGTTTGAGAAGATTTAAATTCAACATTATCTAATCCCATTAACTGATTTTTGTATCCATCTCCATCAGTTTTTTTATAGTTTAAACCTAAAAACCATTTTTTATCTTGTCCTACACCAAGTCCAAAACTTATATTTTTTGGAATTTTTATATCAGTTTCTTTTAGACCAACTGCATTTAAATCAATCTGCTCAAAATCACCACCAAAATTACCATTAGGGTTAAGGGTTTGTATAATCTGGTTATTTTTTGATTTGTAATTTGCTTCTGGTTGATAAATTAAACTGGTATATAATGTAGTTTTTTCACTTATGTTTAACTGATAAACAGTTGAAAAATTGTAATCCAATCCACTTACAGAAGATTCGCTAGATACTCTAGTATATAATTCAATATTTTCAAGGATTTTGGTATGATAATGATTCAAACTTCCAAAAGCATAGGAAGTTGAAAAACCTATTCCCCAATTTTTAAATAATTCAAAACCTAAAGAAACAAAAGCATTACTTAATCCACCACTTCCACTAAATCTATTTAACTCGGAAGGATCTTTGGTTTGATCATCATTTTCAAGTAAATAACCTACAGATGACTTTGGTTTTATTCCAAAGGAGAAAGATAAAAGCTTAGTAGGTATAGCAACTGAAATATAATTTATTCCAGCAGCTGTTGATGTCTCATTATTAGAATCAGAATTATAACTTGTATTTTTTAAATCAACTCCTACTGAATAATTCACAAACTTTAATTTTGAAAGTGAAGCAGCATTGTTCATATTTTGATGAACACTATCATAATAAGCAGTATTACCACCCATCATTTGATTTTCAACTGTGGCGCTAAAATTTGTATCACCAACTCCAAAATATGAATAAGGTGAATAACTAGATTTTTGAGAATATCCTAAAAATGAAATTAAAATAAAAAAAACCGAGATTTTATGCATTTTACTTATTGTATTCAATTAAATAATCTAGTCCTTTAAAGGTGTAATTTGAATTTGTAAATATGGTGTTTTTTATTTTGCCTGACAAAACTTTTGCATCACCACCTGTAATTATTACTTTCAAACCTGGAAAAATAGTCTTGTATTTTGATATAAAACCCTCAATTTCGAGCTGAATACCTAAAACTACACCTATATCTAAAGATGATTTAGTATCATGTGCAATTATTTTTTTTGGATAATCAGGTTTAATAATTGATAAATTAAAAGCATTTTTAGCAATTGAATTTAATCTCATATTCAGTCCTGGTGAAATTCCACCAGGGTTATAATTATTTTCATTAGACTTTATATCATATGTTATACAAGTTCCTAAGTCAATTACCAGCACATTTTCGTGGGGATATTCATGGCAAGCTGCACACATTAACGCCAACCTATCATCCCCAACCTCATCAATATCATAATCAATATTAAAGGGAAGTTTAATGTTTTTAGTAAATGAAAAAAAAGTAGTCAAATTTTTAAGATTTCTCTCCAAATCATGATTTGGTTTTGAAACATTGGAAAGAGCTGAATAATTAATTTTATGATTTTTTAATATAATTAATAGCTCTGACTCGTTAAATTCTTCGAATTTAAACTCTTCTACTATGTTATTGTTTGTTGATATAGCAACTTTTGTTAAAGTATTTCCAATGTCAATAAGAAGATTACTCATTTGGATTGTAAAAATAAACAAGTTTTTTTCAATCCTTTAGATTTATAGTTAAAACGTTTATATTTGCTCTTGCTAAATTTTAGTAGGTACCTTAGCTCAGTTGGTAGAGCAAAGGACTGAAAATCCTTGTGTCCGCAGTTCGATTCTGCGAGGTACCACAAAAACCTCCTCAATAAGGAGGTTTTTTTATATATTTGAAATAAAAAAAACAATGAAAAATTTTATTTTATTACTAATCACAATTTTTTTGACTTCATGTGAAACTGCTGTTGTTGAAGAAGTTGCTACAAATGGAGAGCCGGAGGGGCCTCATACATCAGCAGAATGGAAAATTTGGGCGTATAGCACAGCAGCACCATCATTTATTGCAGCTGAATGCACAGTAATTGATACAGATGGTACAGTTTTAAGAGAAGGTACAAACGGATGGACAGCTATGTCTGGTAATCCAAATGGAGCACCTTCAGATCCTGAAAACGGATGGAAAGATCCACATGAAGCTATGCCAATGGTTGGGGATGCAGCTTCATTTGCATGGCTTCAGGGTTTTATGGCTGGAACAGTACCTGATGTTGAAGTAGATGGTTGGGCATGGATGTTACACGGAGACATTGGTGAAGATAACAGAATGTACTTAGTTACAGATGAAGAAGGAATAGCAAAAGCTAAAGCTGATGGACAGTGGATTGAGTCAGGAGCTCATTTAATGTTATTTCCTGCTGATCCAAGTACACTTGATGGTCAAACAACGGATTTTAATAGTGGTGCACCATATGTTATGTATGCTGGAACTAAGTACGCTCATCTAATGATTCCTGTTGAAGGATATTATGATTATCAAGCTAAACAATAGTAAAGTATAATTGATTATAAAAAAAGCCGCTATTTGCGGCTTTTTTTATGTGATAAGATTTCCATCATCATCCCACTCAGCTGTTATATTTCTTTTTGATTGGTCAATAAATTTATCAATCCAATCCTTATCATATTCTAAGCCGTACTGATCGAGAACATCCTGAGGAACACCATCCCATACGTTAGGAAAATTACCCTTATACCCTAATTCTTTTATTCCAACCTCTGATGTGAAATAACCAGTCATAGTTAAGTTTCTTAAAAGATTAAACCATTGGACAGGTTTTGGATAATCTTCAATACTTTTATTTGGATCATAATATGCTATTTCATCAAGAATTTCTTTTTGCTGAGAAACTTCACAATCAACGAATAAATTATCAAATCTTTGTTTAGATTCATTATCAATCCATATTAAACCTTCTCTTAATGGTTCTTGATATGATGGAATATCTTTAGCCATAAATTCGATTAATTGAACTACCTCGGCATCTCTTATAGAACCAAATTCATTTGGAGGTAAAATTATATTACATAATTTATCAAATGTGAATAATTCATCATTAGAAAAAAACTTTTGAGCAAAAAGCTTATCATCATAAAGTTTTTCTTCAGGTGTTCTACCATACTCATATCTAGTCAAAGATCTTTTTATTTTTTCTCTGGATATACCATAACAGCCTTCAAGTAGAAGACCAGCGCCTATTGATGCAAAAGTTAGAGTTTTGATTGAATCTCTTCTATTCATTTCTAAAAATTTTGTTTTTTAAATTCTTCAACTATTTTTTCGGATGATCTCATTGCTAATGCAAGAATTGTCCAAGTTGGATTTTTATCAGCTTGAGAAACAAAAGGTCCTGCGTCAACTACATAAACATTTGATACGTCATGTAATCTTTCATATTCATTAACAACAGAATTTTTAGGGCTAGAACCCATTCTAGTGGTACCAACTTCATGAATAATTTGTCCAGGCTTTGTTAATCCATAATTAGCATCTTTACCTGGTTTGCCCCAAAGCGGAATAGCTCCCATATTATGAATAATTTCCTCAAAGGTATCCTGCATATGCTTAGCTTGTTTTATTTCATTATCTGTCCAATTATAATTAAATCTCAATACAGGCACTCCATACTTATCAACTTTTTTAGGATCTATTTCACAATAATTTGATTTTTGAGCAATAGATTCTCCCCTGCCTGAAAGACCAATAGTAGACCCATAATATTTTTTCATATCATCTCTCAAACTATTCCCATAACCCCCTGCTTTATTAATTCCAAAAAATTTATTAAAACTATTTACATTAAATCCTGTTCCGTAAGATGGAGCACCAAGTCCTCCCCAAACTTCAATATGATATCCACGAGCAAAATCTAAATTTTTGTTGTCAAGCCACCAAGGAGAGTAAACATGCATTCCACCAACACCATCTTCATTATACGTTTTTCTATTTATTAACTCTGGAATAAAAGCCATCATATCTCCGCCTGTTGAGTCATGTAGGTAACGACCAACTAAATCGGAACTATTGCCAAGACCATTTGGATGTTGTTTTGATTTTGAATTAAGTAAAATCCTTGCTGAACTACAGGCAGACGCAGCAAGTACGACTACTTTTCCTTTCAATTTGTATTCTTTATTTTCTTCTTTATCAATAAAAGAAACTCCACTAGCTTTTCCTTCATCATTTGTAGTCACAGTTCTTACCATTGAATTAACATACAGATCAATTTGACCACCGGATTTTTGAGCAGGAAAAATTAAACATGAACCAGATGAAAAATCAGCATAAACATTACAACTTCTAGCACATCCATTACAATAGAAACAAACTCCTCTGTCATTATTTAACCTTTTAGTTAATACTGAAAGACGAGATGGCATTACTTTTACATTACTTTTTCTAGCAGCATTAACATAAAACAATTCGTGAAGCCTTGGTTTAGGCGGAGGTAAGAAAAAACCGTCAGGCTCATTATATATATTTTCTTTTGAACCAAAAACACCAATAAGTTTGTCAACCTTATCATAGTATGGTTTAATATCGTCATATGAAATTGGCCAATCTTCACCCAATCCATCTATCGATTTCTTTTTAAAATCATCAGGACCAAATCTCAAAGAAATTCTTCCCCAATGATTTGTTCTTCCTCCAAGCATTCTTGACCTAAACCATCTAAAATCTGTATCCCCAGTCTGGCTGTAGGGTTCTCCATCAATATCCCAACCACCATATGCTTGGTCATAATCTCCAAAAAATCTAGTAGTACCTGCACCTCTTCTAGGTGAATGGTAAGCAGGTT
>QOPZ01000028.1 GCA_003331885.1 Cryomorphaceae bacterium
GTAATTGCATCTTTTATGGTTAATGACATGCTAAAGCTTAGATCAATAAATTTAATTGGTGCTACACTTTGGTTGATTTATGGAATAATTGCAAGTTCTTATTCAATAATGTTTTTAAATATTGTTGTGATGAGCATACAAATTTTTAAAATTAATCAGCTACTTAAAAATAAATAGTTATTTCTTTTTTACTTCAACCCAAAAGGGTAAAATATTTTTTCTATTTAATCTTAAAAAAGGAGTTAAGTCATAATCTCCCTCCGTTATTTTTATATTTCTCATAAAAACAAATCCATCCTGATCAATACTAACCTCAGTTGAATAGACATTATTTCCTAATTCCAATGTCATTTCACCAGCAGAATTGTCCAGGTTATTAAATTTAAACTTGAAATCATATATTCCAGGTGTAATACTAACTTTCCAAAACCCAAAAACTTCATTTTGACTCCAAATCCCTCTTTGTCCACTAGCATCATTTCTATTTAAAAAGGTTGGATTTTCATTTGGATTTCCAATATTTATTCTTGGCTTATTTATTAAATTTTTTGAATTAATTAATTCATCATAAATTTTATCCATCCTTGATTTCATCTCCAATCCAATAGACTTTTCTTGAACAATTAAATTTTCACTTTCATTTGGATCTTCTTCTAAATCATAGAGCTCAAAGTCTTCAATTTTAGAATTATAATTAGTATTTCCCACCAACTTATAGTTACCATTATTCAAAGAAATATTTTTATATAACTCCGGTGATTTCCTTGTCCAGTATGAAAAGAAATCTCTTTCTTTTTTATTTATTTTATTATCAAACAAATCTATTCCATCAATTTTTCTATCATTTGGGATTGGAAGATTACAAAGTTTTGTAATGGTTGGTAGAATATCAATGTGAGCTGAAAAAAAATCTAAATCAGTTCCTTCATCATGGATTCTTGGATAATTGAGATAAAATGGTACTTTAATTCCACCATTGTATACCTGACTTTTCAAACCTCTAAGATTTGATACATATCGTGGTTGTTGAGGTCCATTATCAGTCATAAAAATAACAATCGTATTTTCCTTTAACTTTAGCTCATCCAACTTATTTATTAGTTTCCCAAAATTTTCATCAATGTTGGTTACCATTCCGTAAATCTTTTTTGCATCAAGAATATTTTTTTCAGACATATTTAAAATTTCTCCATTAATATTTGTTGGATCTATATCCTTATACATTTGATAATATTTTTCAGGAACTTGTAAAGGCGTATGCGGTGCATTAAATGATAAATAACAAAAAAATGGACTGTCTTTATTATTCTCAATAAACTTGATTGCCTCGTCAGTAAATATATCTGAACAATAACCATTATACTTTTTTTGTTTATTATTTAGCCATAGAATTGGATCATAGTAACTTGTAGCTCCTTTATAATAATTGGTAAAATCTCCGACCTGACCAATACCACCTGACAAATGAATTAAAGACTCTTTAAAGCCCTGATCTGAAGGTCTTGATGGATAATTATCTCCCAAATGCCATTTTCCAAAAATTCCAGTTTTATAATTATTCTCATTAAATATTTCTGCTAGTGTTATTTCAGTTGAAGACATAATTGCTCCGCCATTGTATGTGTCAGTAACTCCAGTCCTTAGTGAATATCTGCCTGTTAACAAACTTGATCTTGTTGGAGCACAAACTGGTGAAACATTAAAATTATTAAATCGTATACTCTCACCTGCAAATTTGTCTAGGTTTGGTGTAATCAAATGTGGATTGCCATTAAATCCTATATCCCCATAACCTTGATCATCTGTAATTACTATAATAACATTAGGGGATTTAGTCTCTAAATCATTATTACATGAAAATAATAGGATTGGTAAAATGAAGTGAAGTAATTTTATGTTTTTCATGTAAAAAATTAGCTTTTCTAATTTATTACTCCATCAATATCAAAATTAGAAACAAATTCCCAAATTAAACCACTTGTATTTTTAGCTTCATAATTTAATTTATCGTCCCAGTAATGACCTCCTCCAATAACTTTAATATGCTCAACAAATCTATCGCCAGCATCATCATAATAAATATACTGTTCAATTGTACCATCTTGATTGGTTAACAAATCTTCATTTGTTGCATTATTAAAATTTTTCCACCAATCAACCACATCTGGAATTGATGGATAATATGAATTTCCAACATATGGAACATCAAAATCATCCGTTCCATGAATATTGATCATCGCAGTAGGGAATTGAGCATTACAATTTTGGTAACTATCATCTAACATAGTACCAGCAACTGAACCAATAGCAGCAAATTTATTTGAATTACAAGCCAAATAATATGACATAAATCCTCCATTCGAATATCCAGCGGCGTATATTCTTTTGTTATCAATAACTGGATAATCAATTAAAAGCTGATCAATTAAATTTTCAATGAATCCAATATCATCAACATCACTTTTATTATCAGCAGAGGGATTAGAACAATTCCAATGTGAACCAGTACCAGCTAAATCAAGACCTTGAGGATAGACGACTATAAAATTTTTACTCTCTGCTAAATCTCTCATGTCTGCTGTATTCATAAATTGAGAAGCAATTCCTCCAAAACCATGAAACAGAAACATTAAAGGATAATCAATTTCAGAATCATAAGAATTAGGAATATAAACAAGATAGTTTCTGTTTACATTATCGTGTGAAAAAGTTTTTGTCTGAAGTCCAGTTATGATTCCATCTTCATCAACCTGAGTATTTTCTTCATTACTTTCACATGATATAAATAATATAAAAGAGAGAAAAAATAAAATAGCTTTTGTTTTCATATTTAAAATTTTACAAATAGTATACCAAATTATTTTGATTGAGCTTTATCTCTATTTATTTCTATCATGTCTACATTTTTACTTTCGTCATCTAATAAATATTTAGAAAAATGGTTTGCTCTTAACCAAAAATTATATTCTGACATGTTTCCAAAACCATGTCTTTGACTTGGAAGAATCATAAATTCAAATTTCTTATTGGCTTTTATTAATGCATTTGCCATTCTTAAAGTAGCTCCAGGATGAACATTATTATCCATATCTCCAGTAACTAAATATAAATGTCCTTTTAAATTTTTTGCCAAAGATTGATTTTTATCAATATCATATTTATACTTGATATTTCCTTCATCATCAGTTTCTTCCATAATTCCATGGTGTGTTTCGCTCCACCAACTATTATACATTGAGTTATCATGATTTCCAGCTTGTGAATATGCAACTTTAAAAAAATCAGGATATACTAAAATTGCAGCAGTTGACATAAAACCTCCTCCACTATGTCCATAAATTCCTACACGATTTATATCAATAAAATCATGTCTGTTTGCTAATTGTTCTGCTACATATTTTTTATCAGCCAATCCATAATCTCTTAAATTTCCATAGCCATAATTATGATACCATTTTGATCTATCAGGATGACCTCCTCTATTTCCAAGTGTAATTACTATAAAACCTAACTGGGCCATACGGTCTAGCCTATCCATTCTAACTGAGAATGATTTATTTACTGCCTCTGTTTGTGGTCCAGGATAAACATATTCTAACAATGGATATTTCTTGTTTTCATCAAAATCAAATGGTTTATATATTACACCATATAAATCTGTTATACCATCATCAGCTTTTGCTTTAAAAGTTTCAGGAAATTTATATCCAGTTTCAAATAATGCACTAAGATCAGCAGTTTCTAATTTCATAGTTAGTGTACCATCCGAATTCATGAGATTAGATTCAGGTGTTGTATTAACACGAGAAAAATTATTTACAAAATATCTATGGTTGTCAGAGGGATATGTCATAGTATTAAAATTCCCTTTATTTAACAACTTTGGGGTTCCACCATTAAGAGAAATTTTATAGGTATGTTCATAATAAGGATCTATTTTTTTATCAACTCCATGTGCGCTAAAAAATAAATAATTAGACTTTTCATCATAATATTTAATATAATCACTGTGGTAAGAACCTTTGGTAATTCTATTTAATAAATTACCATTAATATTATACCTGTAAAAATGAGCCCATCCATCTCTTTCTGACCAGTGAATCATTTCAGTTTCGTTTTTAATCAAAAATAATGGACGTGTTTCAATGTAAGTATTCATCCTTTCTTCAATTAATACCTCCATTTCACCAGTATTAATATCAGCTCTGCATATATCCACTTTTTTTCTATCCCTACTAGTTAAACTAAAGTATATTTTTCCTTTGTCTGACAATAATAATGTTGGTTTAAAATCATCATCTATAGTAGATGGTTTTCTTGGTTTACTGTATATATTAATACCGCTTATGTATGAAATTGTCTTTTGCTTTAATGAATCAATTTTTACTTTATTTATTTCTTTATTATTTATATCAAAAATTAATATCTCATGTTTATATTCTGCTTCTTCTCCTGCCATATGATACTTATATGTTTCAAGAGTAGGTCTTTTTTTTCCTGTGGAATTGATAACCCACAGGTCTTTAATCTTTCTATTATCTAATTTTTGAAAAATAAACTTTTTTGAGTCTGATGACCAATAACCTCTTACTGGGAATCGATCGTTTTTTTTCTCTTCAATATCCTCATTATCTAAACCTCTACCATATCCACCATAACCATAGTGTTCCACTCCATCCTTCGTCCATTGATTTTCAACTATTGTAGAATCTTTTTCATCCTCAACAGCTTTTAGAAAATTTTCTTTGTCCATCCAGTGTAAATTAAATTTCTTTGAATACAATACAATAGTGCTATCAGGGGAAACATTAGCCCACTTTTTCCATTTTTCTTCTTTTTTCTTTTCGTTATTAATAATGGTTAAACCATTGCCTCCTAATTTATATTCCAAGTAGAATACTTTCTTTTCTTTTTTAGACTTTTTTAGAGTGTCATTGGTCTTTACCATCTCGTTTGAGGTTACTCTAAATCTGATTGCTGTCTCACTTTTTACAAATTTGAAACTAAACTTAGGTAAATGCTTTCCATCATAAGGGTCATTAGTAATCTCCGTTAACCATGCTGCCATTTTATCATTATCAAACAATTCTGACTTTGTTCTTCTATCAGCATCAACTATATAATATTTAGAGCCATCAGTTGTTTTATACTGATACCAAAATTTATTTCCTTTTTTAAGCCAATGTGGTCTTACAGATGTTGAATGAACCAGTTTTGCAATATTTGTAGGTGAAAATTTTGATGCTAAATCAAAATTTGATTTTTCATATTCTTGGGATTGGCCAAAAATTATAAAACTAAATGATATGAGGAGATAACAACAAAAATTTTTCATAAAAAAATATTATTAAGTCAATTTAAATAAAAAGATAGATTTAAAAATACAATTTTTAGAATCTTTTAAAAAATTCCCATATTTCTAAAAACATATTTGGATAGGATGGCTCTAAATTATGTTGACCATTTTCAATTCTATAATATCTAATTTCCTTATCATCATTACAGCTATTAAAAACATATAATTTGTTGTTACCAATAGATTGTATTTCTGCAGGAAAATTACATTCAAATTTTGTTGCCCAAAGCTCTGCACTTTTTAAAGCATCTAAAAAAACATGTCCAAATCTAGATCCACCATTTATAGGAATAGTGGAATCTAAGGCACCATTTATTTGAAAAACAGATGATGGTTTTGTGTTGTCAAGAATGGGCATACTTTCCATTAATTGGCTTGCAATTGGAGATATAGCTTTAAAATGTGAAGTATTAATTGCCAATTTATTTACCATACCCGAACCATTTGAAGTTCCAACTGCATATAATTTGTTCATGTCTAAATTATTATAGCCTTTAAGTTCATTAACAATCAAAGTTACAAACGCAACATCATCAGCCTTTGAAGGTTCTGTTCCCAAATTCCATGAATCTAAATACCCTTGAGGGTATATCCCAACGAAATCACCATTATCAGTAAAATTCTTTAGTTTATTAACCCAGCCAGTGTTCTTACCTCCTCTTCCATGAAAAGCAAATACCACAGGATAATTTTTAGATTGATTTATATTATTAGGAGTTTGAATTATAACAGGACGTGCCACATTACTTCCTTCAACTGATTGATTTATAGTTATTGTTTTTGTAGTAAGAACTTTTTCTTGAGAAATATCTTGACTTTGTGAATCATTAGTATTTGTATCACATGATGAAAAAATTAAGCATATACAAAACAGGAATTTCTTCATATTAATTTTAAAAAAAGAAAACTAGATTATTGAATTTTAAATTAATTAACAACCGCAAGGATCACAATTACATGGATTGCAAGTACATTTACTACAATCGTTTTCAACACAAGGTTTACAAGAACAGATACAATTAGATTTTAACATGATAAATGATTACACACTAATTTAGAAATAATTTTTAAATTGAATTTATAAGCTGCTTGATGTAAGGAAAATATATAATTAATAGAATAATTAATGAGCTTAACACTGCGAAGGAGACTGCACCAGCAGATATATCTTTAATTAATTTGATTCTTTCATCATATTTAGGGTTTATTAAATCACAAATTTTTTCTGCAACAGTATTCAAAGCTTCCGTAGTCAAAATAAATCCAATTAATATTATATGAATAATCCATTCTTTACTAGTTATTTCAAAGTAAAACCCTAAAGCGATAATAATTAAAAAAACAAAAGATTGAACCTTAATTGCTTCCTCATTTTTTAAAAGAAAAAACATTCCATTTATTGCAATTATAATACCTTTGAGCCTTCTAATAATGAATTTCATACTTTTTAAACTTAATTAAATTTATAATAATAATGGATACTCTTAGTCATGCTTTATACGGAAAAGGTCTTTTTGGATATAAAAAATATAGATGGTTTTCTTTTCTGTTTGGCGCTATTCCTGATTTATTTTCATTTGGAATTTACTTTGTATATCTATTTTTATTTAGTGAATTTGAATTTGGTAGACCATCAAGAGACGAACTTCCCTTTTGGGTCTATGACCTATATGATATCTCTCATAGTTTGGTTACAGCTTTAGTTTGTATTGGAATTGCTTATAAGATTAATAAAGATTTTGCATGGCCTATGTTAGCATGGCCAGCGCATATAATTATAGATTTTTTTACTCACAGTATTGAGTTTTTTCCAACTCCAATTTTGTGGCCAGTTTCTGACTATAGATTTGATGGTATTCCATGGTCAAATCCATATATATTGGGAATTAATTTTATATTAATATTTATAATATTCTTTTACAGGTGGAAAATAAAAAAAAGCCCTAAATAAAGGGCTTTAATTTTTAAGACTAACCTTGATTTACATCAATCCAAGTTGTGTATAGAAGCTTAGAAAATCCATGAAGTCTTGCTCAGCTACTATTTTACCATCTTTCATTTTGATGAGAGTTGTGCCTGAAACATCTACTTTTTTATTAGTTGCAGCAACGCCAAAGAAATCTCCATCGTGAGTTCCCTTAAATCTCCAATGTTTAACCATTTTATCCCCTTGACCAAAAAGATCAACAAAAATTAATTCCCCATCAGAAAATCCAGTGATATAATTTCCATAGTAAGCTTTAAAATTTTCAATTCCAGCTATGTCACCAGCTGATGTTGCTACAGCAACTACATCTTTATCAAAGTATTCTTCATTAATTATATCTAGGTTCCTGTTTTTAAATACTTCATTCCAAACCATTGTATACATTTCAAGATTCTTCTCTAGAGATGTTTGAGCTGCTTCTAGCTCTAAGTGTTTCTCAGAAGGATTATTACATCCAATTATTAAAAAGGTTAAGCAAAATAGAATAGTTGCTTTTAAATTTTTTATTTGATTCATAATTTTAGTATTATTTTATTTAAAAATAGTTAAATAAAATGATTAATATAATCTTCGTTTGATCTAATATTTGAATTATTTTAGTAATATGAATTGGAGATGTAAACACACATGGAAAAAAGCAAGAATTAATACACTTTGGTGCTTGTTAGGATGTTCTATTGGTGATTTTGGAACAATATTTTATTTCCAAAACATAGAACATGATTGGAGTGTAGCTGCAATTATGACTTTAGCTATAATAAATGGTTTATTAACTTCAATTATTTTGGAAACAATAATTCTAATAAAACAAATGAGTTTTATAACTGCATTTAAAACTGCCCTGGGAATGAGTTTTATTTCAATGGTATCGATGGAATTAGCCATGAACCTAACTGATATTTTATTAACAGGAGGTGCATTTTTAACTTGGTGGGCTATTCCTATTATGTTATTTGCAGGTTTTATAACTCCACTACCTTACAATTATTGGAGGTTAAAGAAATATAATGTTAGTTGTCACTAATTAATGAAAAAACTTTTCTTCATAATTCCAATAATATTTTTTTTAAATGTAGAAGAGTTAAAAGTAATCTCATATAATATTAGATACAATAATCCTAATGATGGCGTTAATCTTTGGGAAAATAGAAAATCAACTATTACTAAATTTCTTATTGATGAAAATCCAGATTTTGCAGGACTTCAAGAAGTTACTTTTTCTCAACTATCATTTTTAACAGAATCCCTAATAAATTATAGTTTTATTGGTGTTGGTCGCGACGATGGCAAAACAAAAGGAGAGTATAGTCCAATATTTTATAATAATAAAAAATATAAAGTTGTATCTAGTAAGACTTTTTGGCTGTCTTCAACACCAGAAAAAGTATCAGTTGGGTGGGATGCTTCAATGGAAAGAATTTGTACATATGGATTATTTGAAAATCTGTCTTCAAAAGAAAAAGTGTGGGTATTTAATACTCATTTTGATCATATTGGTATTAAAGCAAGAGAAAAATCAACAGATCTAATTTTAAAAAAGATTAATGAAATTAAATCAATGGGTAATCCTATTATTTTGACAGGTGATTTTAACTTAAATGATAATGATTCTTCAATTAAAAAAATTCAAAGCCAAATGAAAGATGTTTTATTAAAAATTAATAAATCAGATACTCATTATGAAACATATAATGGATTTAAAAACATGATTGAGTCTAAAAGAAGAATTGATTATATTTTTGTTAATAATATTGAAATTAAAAAAGCAAAAAACATACATTTAAAAACTCCTTATGGTGGTTGGGCATCTGACCACCACCCAGTTTTATCAATCTTAAAATTATAAAAAAGAAAAAACCCACAATTAAGTGGGCTTTAAGAATATGTGATGTAGCGGTTAGCTTGCTCCCCCTCTTGGACTCGAACCAAGGACCCTCTGATTAACAGTCAGATGCTCTAACCAACTGAGCTAAGGAGGAATTTTGTGAAGGCAAATATAAATTTAATTTTTGGGTATTCAAATAAGAGAAAGAATAATTAGTTTACTGCTCTGACAACATCCATTCCATTGGCATATACGAATAGACCAATAAGTAAAATTACGCCTGCCAATGTAGCATACTCCATAAACTTTTCATTTGGCTTTCTTCCACTAACAATTTCATATAGAACAAACATAACATGTCCTCCATCAAGAGCAGGAATAGGTAGCAAGTTCATAAAAGCTAAGATTATAGATAATAAAGCTGTTGTTTCCCAAAACCTTTGCCAATCCCAAGCTGCTGGAAAAATTTTCCCAATTGTACCAAAACCTCCAAGCTGTGAAGCCCCAGCTTTAGTAAAAACAAACTGAAATTGACTAACATAATCATATAATGTCCAGTAGCCATAATCAAACCCAACTGAAACGCTTTCAAAGAAACCATACTCTAAATTTGTTGGACTTATCATTTGAGATCCAATATTAATTCCGATAAGTTTTTCATCAGAATCGAAAGGGACTACAGCATCAAATAAATTACCATTTCTTGATATTTCTAATTCTATATAATCAGCATTAATTGATTTTTGAGAATCAAAATCATCAGGGTTTAATATTTTAGAGCCATTTACTCTACTAATAATATCCCCTTTTTGTAATCCAGCATATGATGCAGGCATATCAGATATTACAGAGTCAATAACCAAGTCCGGAATTGGAATAAATGATAATATCTGACCAGATTCCATCATCTGTGTTCCAATATCTTCAGGAATATTAATTGTTTTTCTTTGACCGTTTAAAGACAGAGCTTGAACTTGAGAAATTCCTCTAGTAAAAAGCATTTTATTTATATCAAACTGATCAACAATTTCTTTTCCGTCGACAGTTAATATCTTATCTCCATCTTCAAAACCAACCTCTTGCATAAGTTCGGAAACTTTGAAACCAGAATTGAGATTTTCTTCTGAAACTACAGTTTTTCCCCAAACGAACATAATCATCATATAAAGTAAAAACCCAAGGATAAAATTAATAGTAACTCCTCCTAATAAAATAATTAATCGTTGCCATGCAGGTTTTGATCTAAACTCCCACTCTTTTGGTTCTGAATCAGTATGCTCTGTATCAAAACTCTCATCAACTATACCAGAAATTTTAACATATCCTCCTAATGGAAAAGCTCCAACACCAAATTCTGTTTCACCAATTTTTTTCTTAAATAATGCAAATGGCCAGTCAAAAAACAAATAAAATTTTTCAACTCTACATCCAAATAATTTAGCAGGAATATAATGCCCTAATTCATGAAGAATTACAAGAATAGATAAACTTAAAATTAATTGGGCTCCTTTTATTAAAATTATTTCCATAAAAATTGGATTCAAAAGTAAACTTTTTTGTTGTCACAAAAAAACTCAGAAAAAATATTTTAGATTTTATAAATGACTTAATTTTGATAGGCCTTATGATAAATAAATTTTTAAAAAGATATGGACTATTAATTCTGTTTTTTATTGTTTTTTCAATAGTTGGAGTTTCATCTTTTAACTATGTTCAAAGCCCTACAAAAAAACTGCCTATTTATAGCCCCTCAATGGTTAGTGATGAATTATATGAAGAAGATTTAAGATATGTTAAAAAATATCACAGAATAAACGATTTCTCATTATATAATCAGAATGGAAATCAAGTAACTCAAAATAATTATAGTGAAAAAATTTATGTGGCTGATTTTTTCTTTACTACTTGTCCTGACATATGTCCAATTATGACAGGAAACATGTTATATCTTCAGGAAAATTTAAAAGACACTAATGTTATGTTAGCTTCATTTTCAGTAACACCAGAAATTGATACTGTTGAAGTTTTAAAAGAATATTCAACCCTTAAAGGAGTTGATGATTCTAAGTGGAACTTAATGACTGGAGATAAAAAACAAATATATAATCTAGCTAGAAAGTCATATTTGGTTGCCAAAGCAATTCCAGATGCTAAAAATCATGGTATGATTCATACTGAAAATTTTGTTCTTGTTGATAAAGAAAAAAGAATTAGAGGATATTATGACGGTACTAAAATTGAAGACATGGATAAGTTACTAAGTGATATTAAAATTTTAATTAAATCTTATGAGAATTCATAGAATATTTATCGGTTTATCTATTTATTTATTGATGACTATTAATTCATTTAGTCAAGAACTTATAATTGGTGAAGAAAGAATAGATCCAGGAATTATTTTAATTTTTGAAGGTGCAATCAAAGATATGGTTATGCCTGAGTCAAATAACTTAAGTATGGAGCAAACAAATGTTCATATTGAAGCTAGAGTAAATTGGGATATAAATAATATACCTGATGGAACACCAGCTGGTGGATTTGTTCCATTTTTAAAAATAAGTTCAATTGTTTATAATCAAAAAACTGGTTTAAAAACTTTCATTGACTTAACTCCTCATATCAATCTTATTGACAACTTTCATTATGCAAGAAATATTTCATTACCTGGTGAAATTGATGATTTATATACAGTTGAATTTAAGATAAATCCCCCTCATAAATTTGATTTAGCATTTCACAAAGACTGGATTGATAATTATGGAAAAGATTTATTTAAATTAAAATCTTTTAAATATGAAGATGTGGACTTTGAGGAAATTGCTAGAGCAAATAGAAAATAGTTTAACTTTAGCTTAATATCCTTTTTATTAAATTTATTAATCTAAAACAAGACTATGAAAAAATTACTATTTATAATAAGCCTAATATTTATTGGGTGTGAAACTAATCAAAATAAAGATAATGCTACATGGAATTTTGACCAATCAACTGGAGATTATATAGAATGGCAAAGTGATAATGATTTTGCCAATGAAATGACTAACGCTGCATTTTCCAATATGTATAATGTAGAATATGAAAAAGCTATGGTTTTCTTTGAAAAAGCTTTAGATTATGATTCATCTTTATTTGGTCCTCATGTTGTTCTCGCTGGTTTAGCACCTGAAGGCTCTGAAAAAAGTATGATGCATATTGAAAAAGCAAAAGAGAACGTAGCTGAAAAAAATGAAACTTCTAAACTTTTTGTTTCATTACTAGATTTACCAAGACAATCTCGTTGGTGGCCATTACTTGGGCCTGGAGCTCACGATAAATGGGCTGAAATGAGAAGTGTCGAACCAAAAGGTAAGCTTATTCATTATTATTATGCTTTTACCATCCCAGGAATGGAAAATAAAATTAAAGAAATGGAAGCTTTACTTTCTGAACTTAGAGATGGTGTTGGGGAAAGTGAGTCTTTAGCTGTTAGTGGAGATCACTCTTTTATGATAGCTCCTATAACTAATGTTTTAGGATATTTTTATTACAATCAAGGAGATAAAGAAAAGTCTAAATCTTTATTTGAAGAATATATTGATCTATATCCAAATGGCTATAATCCATATGATTCAATGGGAGAATTTTATTATAATGAAGGAGATCTAGAAAATGCTAAATATTTTTATGGTAAGGCTGCAGAAAACTTTTATGCTGCTTCAACAGCAAATGAAAGATTAAAAGAATTAAATCAAAATTAATTTAAGTATAAGTTTAATCATCCTAGGAATAAATAGTTTTTTTATTTCTAGGGTGTTTGGATTTATCCTAAAGCAACATCCAGACTCATCATAACAATAAACCCTGCAATTAGTCCCATAGTTGCTAAGTCAGTATTTCCTCCTCTTTGACTTTCAGGAATAACTTCCTCAACAACAATAAAAATCATAGCGCCAGCTGCAAATGATAATGCATATGGTAAAATTGGCCAGATAAGTATTACTAGAGCTGCTCCAATCACAGCAAATATTGGTTCAACTATTGCTGAAAGTTGACCCCACATCCATGATTTTTTTCTAGTAAATCCAGCTCTTCTTAATGGCATTGAAACAGCGAAACCCTCAGGGAAATTTTGAATTCCTATTCCAATTCCTAATGCAACTGCAGCTCCTAATGTGTATACATTCGCAAACTCAGGAATAACAAGTGCTCCAAATGCAACACCAACTGCTAAGCCTTCAGGAATATTGTGTATTGCAATAGCTAATACTAGTAATGAAGTTTTTTTAAGATCAGTCTTTGGCCCTTCAGCTTCTTTCATTTTACCAAAAATGTGTAAGTGAGGAATGGTTTTATCTAAAAAAAACATAAATAATGCTCCTATAAAAAAACCAATAGCTGGAGGCAAAAATGATGGCAAGCTTGATTGACCTAATTCATTTTGA
>QOPZ01000003.1 GCA_003331885.1 Cryomorphaceae bacterium
TATTAAAAGAAAAAGAAATAATTAATCCCTCAGATTTACAAAACCTTAAGATTAATTTTAAAAAAATTAAAAATGTACCCTATAAAAGGAATAAAGAAAATTGGAATAATTTTTCAAATGAATTAAATCTATGTTTTGAAAAAATAAAAAAAATAAGGGGCATAGAAAATAAAGAAGAAATAGAAAATAATTCACAAAAAAACAGTTTAATAGAAGATTTAAAAAAGAACTTCTCAATAAATAAGATTGATGAAATAATTAATAAATGGACTAGGATTGGTAAAAGCAAGAATCAAAAAGAATTTAACTTACTATTGAAGACTATTCAAGAAGAGCTAAAGAATATGGGCTTATCAAATGATGAAATTGAATCTCATAAACTAAAAGTAAAATCAAGTCTTATGAGTAATAATGATAAAGATTTTGAGAAAACTAGATTAAGAAAAAAGATAGAAGAAACAAGTAAGCAAATCTCTCAATTAGAAAATAATTTAAATTTTATTAAAAAAGGATCAGACAGTAAATTTTTAGATGGTGTTCATAATGAAATTAAAAACTTAAAAAATCAATTAGAAATAAATGAAAAAAAGTACTTTTTATTTAAGTAATTTCATTCTTTTTTTGCTTGTTCCCAAATTAAATTAAGCTCCTCTTCACTATAATTAGAAAAATCAAAATTTCCGCTAATTTTTAATTGTTTTTCAACTCTTTTAAATCTTTTAATAAATTTTTCTGTAGATTTTTTTAGGGATTCATTAGAATCAATTCCAATATGTCTTGAATAGTTAATTAAGGAAAAAAGTATATCTCCAAACTCTTCTTCAGCCTCTAATTTATCTTTATATAATAATGCAGAATTAAATTCATCAAATTCCTCTTTAATTTTTTCAATTACATTTTGAACATTAGGAAAATCAAAGCCAATACTAGCAACTTTCTCTTGTACTCTATTAGTTTTTATTAATACTGGTAAATTTTTGGGGACACCAGATAAAAGACCTTCTTTTTTATTTTTAATTTTTAATTTTTCCCAATTTCTTTTTACTTCATCTATACTTTCAACCAAAGTATCACCATATACATGAGGATGTCTATAAATTAATTTTTCTATTAACGTTTTTATAACATCATTGAAATCAAACTTTTTCTTTTCAGATGCAATTTTTGAATAAAAAACTATATGTAAAAGTAAATCACCAAGTTCTTCTTTAATTTCATTGAAATTTTTTTTATCAATTGCATCAATTAATTCATAAGTTTCTTCAATAGTTAGTTTTTTTAAAGAATCTAAAGTTTGCTTTTGATCCCATGGACATTTAGTCCTTAAATCATTCATTATTTCTATTAAATAATCAATTGAATAAGGTTTTTTTTTATTCATTTCTTAGAAAATTTCATTGGATATTTTACGTCAATATTACCAGAAGATATTTTATTTAATTTTTTTTGGATTAAAGTTCTTTTAAATTTTGAAATTTTATCAGTAAATAAAATCCCTTCAATATGATCATACTCATGAAGAATCACTCTAGCTAAAATTCCATTAAATTTTAAGGAGTGAGAATTAAATTTTTCATCAAAGAAATTTATTTTAATTAAATCTTGTCTTTCAATATCTTCTCTAATATCAGGTATACTTAGACAGCCTTCATTAAAGCTACATGTTTTATCATCTAAAAGTTTTATTGATGGATTTATAAAAACTCTTTTCATATTTTTTAATTCAAAATCAGTAATGTCTGGTTCATCAAAAAAAGGAGCTGCATCAATTATAAAAAGTCTGATTTGCTTACCAATTTGCGGTGCAGCTAAGCCTACTCCTTCAGCATTATACATTGTTTCCCACATGTCATTAATTAGTTTATCTAAATTTGGATAAGATGAATCAATTTCTACTGATTTGTTTTTAAGAATTGAGTTGCCATATGACAGAATTGGTAAAATCATTTATTTCTTTTTAAGTAAGACTCTAATATTAATGAAGCGCTTATTTTGTCAAGATTTTTTTTATCAAATTTTATTTTTTTCTTATTTGTAAAATCATTGATATATATTCTTGATAATTTTGATGTAAACCTCTCGTCTTCTCTTTCAATTTTCAATTTAGGAAAAATAGTTTTTATTTTTTTTATTTCCGATATAATCGAATTTTCTAAATCAAAAAATGTATTATCATTTTTTTTTGGCTGACCAATAACCAAAATAGATATTTTATTTTTGGATATAATATCAGATAAAAAATCAATCAATTCATTAGTTTTAATTGTACTCAACGGAGATGCTATTAATTGAAGTTCATCTGTAATTGAAATTCCACATCTTTTTTTTCCATAATCTAATCCGAGTATTTGACCCATGAGACAAAATTAGCTATTAATTATTATCTACATAACAAAAATATATATTTGAATGTTAGACTATATTTGTAAAAAAATTATAATGAAAGAAATCATTGAATCAGTATGGGAAAACAGAAAATTATTAGAAAATCCAAATAATTCTAATGCAGTACTAAAAACTATTGAACTTTTAGACAAAGGTGAAATAAGAATTGCTGAAAAACTTAATGGTAATTGGATAGTGAATGATTGGATAAAAAAAGCTGTTATTTTATATTTTCCTCTTATGAAAATGAAAACAATTGAAGTTGGTCCATTTGAATTTCATGATAAAATTCCTTTAAAACGAGGTTTTAAAGAAAAAGAAATTAGAGTTGTTCCTCATGCAATTTGTAGATATGGATCTTTTATAGAAAAAGGTGCAGTATTAATGCCTAGTTATGTTAATATTGGCTCTTACGTTGGATCAGGAACAATGGTTGACACTTGGGCAACTGTTGGAAGCTGTGCGCAAATTGGTAAGAATGTTCATATTAGTGGCGGTGTTGGTATTGGAGGTGTTTTGGAACCAGTACAAGCTTCTCCAGTAATTATTGAAGATAATGTTTTTCTTGGATCAAGAAGTATTGTAGTTGAGGGTGTTAGAGTTGAAAATGAGGCTGTACTTGGAGCAAATGTTGTTTTAACTGCATCTACTAAAATTATTGATGTTACGGGATCAAAACCAGTATATCTAAAGGGTTATATACCTAAAAAATCAGTTGTTATCCCTGGAACTGAGCCAAAAACTTTCAATGCAGGATCATTTAATGTTCCATGTGCATTAATTATTGGTAAAAGAAAAGAAAGTACCAATAAAAAAACTTCTCTAAACGATGCTTTAAGAGATTATAATGTATCTGTATAATAATTATAATGATAAACTTTGATAAAGAAGTTGATAAGTGTGTTGAAATACTTAAAAATGGTGGGATAATTTTATACCCCACTGACACTATTTACGGAATTGGATGCGATTCTTATAATTTTAAAGCTATGGAGAATGTAAATAAATTAAAAGGAAGTAATCCGAGTAAACCACTGATTCATTTGATGAATAGTCTAAAAATGGTAGAAATATACTTAAAACAAATACCTGACATTGCAAAAAAGTCATTAACAGGAGCAAATCCAACAACAGTGATTTTTAATAATTTAAATAATAATCAGTTAAATCATAAATCCATAGCAATTAGAATCCCTAAAAACAAGTTTTGTTTAAGTATTATTGATAAATTAAATAGACCACTTACTTCGACATCTGCTAATTTAAGTGGCTCACCTTATCCGAAAAGTAAGGCTGATATTAATAAGAAAATAATTCATGGAGTAGATTACTTTGTTGAAACGATTGATAATGATAACTTAAGACCTTCTAGAATTATAAGAATAATAGATGAAAAAAATTATACAGTAATTAGAGATTAATTTAATGAATGAATTTATTAAAAATATAAATATTCCTATTATTAAACTTATCTCAAAAGAAGCTACCATAAGAGGAATTAAAACTTACCTAGTTGGTGGGTTTGTTAGGGATATTATTCTCAAAAGAAAAAGTAAAGACATAGATGTTATGGTAGTTGGAAATGGTATAGATTTTGCTCAGGGTATTTCAAAAAAAATAAATAAAAAATTACAAGTTTTTAAAAATTTTGGAACCGCTATGTTAAAAACCAAAAATTATGAAGTTGAATTTGTTGGTGCTAGAAAAGAAAGTTATTACAAAAATAGTAGAAACCCAAAAGTTGAACAAGGAACGCTTGAAGAGGATCTTTCTAGAAGAGATTTTACAATAAATTCATTAGCAATTTCATTGAATAAAAATAATTTTGGAGAAATTATTGATTTATTCAATGGCAAAAATGATATAAATAAAAAGTTAATAAGAACTCCATTAGATCCAAGAATTACTTTTCATGATGATCCACTAAGAATGTTTCGTGCAGCAAGGTTTGCATCTCAACTAAATTTTAAAATTGAAAAAGAAAATCTAGATTTTATATTTAAAGAAAAAGATAGAATTGATATAATTTCTAAAGAAAGAATAAATGAAGAATTAAATAAAATTTTAATGTCAAATAAACCGTCAGTTGGTTTTACGGCCTTAAAACAAAGCGGTCTTTTAGAAATTATTCTACCTGAAATTTGTGATTTAGAAGGTATTGATGAAATCGAGGGTAAAAAACATAAAGATAATTTTTACCACACGTTAAAAGTGGTGGATAATATATGTAAGAATAGCGAAAACTTGTGGTTAAGATGGGTAGCTCTTTTACACGATATAGGTAAAGCAAAAACTAAAAAATTTCATAAAAAAATTGGTTGGACTTTTCATGGTCATGAATATGTTGGATCCAAAATGGTTGATAAAATTTTTAAGAGACTAAAATTGCCTTTAAATGAAAAAATGAAATATGTAAAAAAATTAATTATGTTAAGTTCAAGACCTATTGTTTTATCACTCGAAAATATTACTGATTCTGCAGTTAGAAGATTAATTTATGATGCAGGTAATGATATAGATGATTTACTAACATTATGCGAAGCTGATATTACCACTAAGAATGAATTTTTACAAAAAAAATATTTAAATAATTTCAAAATTGTTAGAGAAAAAATTAAAATTGTTGATGAAAGAGATCAAATTAGAAATTTTCAACCTCCAATAACAGGTGAAGAAATTATGAATTCATTTAATATAAAACCATGTAAAGAAATAGGTTTAATTAAGGAATACATTAAAGAGTCAATTCTAAATGGTAAAATTGGTAATTCACATAAAGAGGCAAAAAAACTTATGTTAAAGAAAGGTAAAAGTTTGGGGTTAATAATTAATGAATAAAAGATTTATTTTTTTTAGCAAACTTTCCTTATTACTAGTTTTATTTGTAATTCTAGCAGGATCTGTCGTTAGAATGACTGGTAGTGGGATGGGATGTCCAGATTGGCCTAAATGTTTTGGCTATATAATTCCCCCAACAAATATTGAAAAGATTTCATGGAAGTCAAATAAAGAATATAATGAGGGTGTTATGATACTATACAATGAAAAGTTTTATAATTCTAAAGAAGATTTTGTATCAAAAAAATCTTTTAATCCCTCTAATTGGATTGAGTATACAAAACATGATTATACAGAATTTAATGCTGCAAATACCTGGTTTGAGTTTATTAATCGACTAATTGGTGCAATTGCTGGTATTTCAACTTTGATTATGTTTGTTTTATCATTTTTTCAAACTAAAAAAAATGCAAAAATTATAATTTTTTCAGCTTTGGTTGTATTTTCCATGGGCTTTCAGGCTTGGCTAGGTAAACTAGTTGTTGATTCAAATCTTGCACCTTTTAAAATTTCAACTCACATGTTGATGGCAATGGTTATTGTTTGTTTGTTAATATATATAATTAAAAAAGCTGATGCTTAATATTAAATTATTAAAAAGACTTGTTATAATCTCAATGTTTATAATGTTAATTCAAATTTTACTTGGATTAAAAGTTAGAGAATTTATAGATTTGAAAATAGACTTATATGGATTTGAAAATAAAAACATGTGGCTTTCAAATCCAGAAATTAATTTTTTTATTCATAGAAGTTTTTCAATTTTTATCTTTATTTCAAATGCTTTTTTATTCTATTTAGCAAGAAAAATAAAAACTAATTTAACTTGGATTAAATTTATATTGATACTTATAATTATTGAAATTATTGCTGGAGCATCAATGTACTATTTTGCGTTTCCGATTCTGTCACAACCAATACATCTTTTAATTGCAATTATAATTTTTGGGTTGCAATTTTATTGGTACTTAATTTTAGATGATTAGTTTGTTCTAAGCATTGAATGATTTTCATAATTATTTAGCATGTAATCAAAGGATGCTTCCATAATATCTCCCATTGATTTTGAAAACTTGAATTTATTCTCACCTGTTAAATGATATATTTGCTTTGATAAATTTTGAACATTTTCATTTAATGAAATAACATCATTTTTCATCGATTCAATTAATGAATTTACCCTCTTTTTAGATCCCAAAACTCTTTTTACTATTATTGATCTTTCCTCTATCTTATATTGATTTATAGATCTATTTATAAGTTTATCTCTAATGATATTGACTACTGCCTTGTTTTCTTTAAATAATTGTGGACGATATACTTTAAAATCTCCTTCAAATGATTGTTGATCAAAATCTATTGCTCTAATTTTATAAACGACCTGATCAAAATCATGTGTAGGTATAATAACATAATTATATGCTCTCATATCCCCTAATAGTCTAATCATACATCTTTCACTAAATTTTACAAACTCTTTAGCAATTTGAGCTTTTTCACTTTTTGAGCATTTATATAAATAATTTTTAAAAAAATCATCTCCTGGAATTCCCGTTATATGTTCTTCAATTAAAGTTTCATTAAAAACAATAAAATTCAAATTATATGGTGAAGTAATATGTTCAAGTTCTAAGCCATATATTCTCGATGAATCAGCAACTTTTACATAATAATAGGTGAAATTATCGTTTAACTTGTTTCGAATTTTTACCCTAAAAGGATTTGAGTTTCCAAAAGTGCAATAATCAATTGCATCAACAGCAAGATGTTCTAAGCTATCATTATTTCCATCAGAGTAAAGTAAATTATATACAATTTTTAAATTATTTTCTATTTCATCTCTTTCAGATTCATTAAAAAAAACTCTTTGCCATAATGTATCTAAATCATTACTGTCAGTAACTTTAATTGAACCTACATATCTAAGTAAATCTGAATATTCAATAGGAATATTTTGAATCCTATTATATTTATCCAAATAATCCTTTAACCCATTTGAAACTTTAAAAGAGGGCTTTTTCTTAGAAATTAAAACATCATTATTTTTTTTCAAACCTAAAATTTAAGTAAAGCTATAATTTTTAGATTAAAAAAATTCTAATTTGTATTTTTACAAGTTAAATTATTTGAATTTGAATTTTAATCTTAAATCAAACTATAACCCTTCAGGAGATCAACCAGAGGCAATTTCTAATTTAGTTGAAGGGATAAAAGATAAAGTTAAATATCAGTCACTAGAGGGTGTTACAGGCTCAGGGAAAACTTTTACTGTGGCTAATGTAATTAAAGAAATAAATGAGCCAACTCTTGTAATCGCTCATAATAAGACATTAGCAGCTCAATTATATAAAGAATTTAAATCATATTTTCCCAATAATTTAGTAGAATATTTTGTTTCATATTATGATTATTATCAACCTGAAGCATATATACCTGTGACAAATACATACATTGAAAAAGATTTATCAATAAATGATGAAATTGAAAAGTTAAGACTTAGTGCCACAACAAGTCTTTTATCTGGTAGAAAAGATGTAATTGTTATTGCTTCAGTATCATGTTTATATGGGATAGGCAACCCCGTAGATTATAAAAAAAATACGATTAATATTGATTTAAATTCAAAAATTACTAGAACATTATTACTAAAAAAACTTTCAAACTCTTTATATAGTAGATCGGTATCAGATTTAAGTCCAGGTTGCTTTAGAGTAACTGGAGATGTTGTAGATGTTAGTTTAAGTTATAGAGACTGTATTATTAGAATAAATTTCTTTGGTGATATGATAGAGTCTTTAGAGGAAATAAATTATTTAGATGATAAAAAAATGATAGAAATTGATTCAATTTCTATTTATCCAGCTAATATGTTTTCTACTCAACAAAGTACACTAGAAAAAGCTATTAATCAAATTCAATTAGATTTAGGTAAACAAGTGGATTTTTTTAAATCAGTGGGTAAAAATTTTGAAGCAAAAAGATTAAATGAAAGAACTTTATTTGATTTAGAAATGATGCAAGAATTAGGGTATTGCTCTGGAATTGAAAATTATTCAAGATATATAGATGGCAGAGAGCCAGGAACTAGACCATTTTGCTTGATTGATTATTTTCCTGAAAATTTTTTGACAATTATTGATGAAAGCCATGTGACTCTTCCTCAAATAAGAGCAATGTATGGTGGAGATAGAAGTAGAAAAGAAAATTTAGTAGAATATGGATTTAGACTACCATCTGCTTTAGATAATAGGCCTTTAAATTTTGAAGAATTTGAAAATCTTCAAAATCAAGTAATTTTTGTGAGTGCCACACCCTCAGATTACGAATTAAATAAATCTGAAGGAATTATTGTTGAACAAATAATTAGACCAACTGGACTTTTAGATCCAGAAATTCAGGTTAAAGGAACTGATAATCAAATTGATGATGTATTGAATGAAGTAAATAAAAGAGTTGAAAAAAAAGAAAGAGTACTAATTACCACATTAACAAAAAAAATGGCAGAGGAATTAGTAGTTTTCTTAAATAAAGTTAATGTAAAATCAAGGTATATACACAGTGATATTGATACAATAGAAAGAGTTGAGATCTTAAATGAATTAAGAACTGGAATTTTTGATGTATTGGTTGGTGTAAATTTATTAAGGGAAGGTTTAGATTTACCAGAGGTATCTTTAGTTATAATTTTAGATGCAGATAAGGAAGGATTTTTAAGAAGTAAAAGATCATTAATACAAACAATAGGAAGAGCCGCAAGAAATTTGAATGGAAAAGCAATAATGTATGCAGATAAAGAGACTGAAAGCATGAAAAAAACTATAAATGTAACGTTAGAAAGAAGAAAGAAACAAATGGAGTTTAATATTAAAAATAACATTACACCAAAACAAATTAAAAAAAATATAATATCAACTTTTGATCTAAAAGAAAAAGAAGAAATAGTTATTAAAGAAAAAATTAATTCCAATAAGATTGATAAAAATATTTCTGAAGAAAAAAGAAAAAAAATAATAATTCATCTGAGAAAAGATATGTTGAAAGCAGCGAAGGAATTAGACTTTATAGAAGCTGCACGATTAAGAGACTTAATTTCTAGTTATAAAAAAAGCGGGTAAAACCCGCTTTTTTTTATTTAACATTTATAAATTTCTTTTTATTCTTAATTATGACCTCACTTTTTTTTGGGAGGACTATTTTTAAAATTCCGTTATCGTATTTAGATGTAACTCTATTTTGATCAATGGAATCAGGAAGAAAAAATGATTTTTCAAAAAAACCATATTTAAACTCTTGCCTTGAATAATTATTAATTGAATTAGATTCATCTTTTTTCTTTGTGATTTTTAAATTATCAGAATCAATTTCAATTTCAAAATCATTTTTATTTGACCCAGGAACTGAAAATTCAATTTGAAAATCATTTTCAGTTTCCTTTATATTATGAGGAGGTATGCTCATATGATTTACTTTAAAGAAATCATTGATAAAATCATCAAATATTAAGGGATAATTTGTTCTATTTATAATATTCATATTTATTAATTTTTAATTAAACATTTTATATGAATTAAACAAAACATAAACCAAAAGGTAATTTATGACAATATGTCATTTAAAAGAAAAAAAATAGTGACAAAGTGTCTTTTTTATGACAAAACCTCTTTTATGATTTCGGTTACATTGAAAAAACTTGATGCACTAAATATTTTAAGACCAGAATTGTCAATAATATCTTTAGCTTCTTCAGCATTTGTACCTTCAAGCCTAACAATAATTGGGACTTTAATTTTATCTTTTATGTTTTTATAAGCTTGTACAATTCCATTGGCAACTCTATCACACCTAACAATTCCTCCAAATATATTAACTAGTACAGCCTTAACTTTTGGATCTTGAAGAATTAAATTAAATGCAACCTCTACTCTATCAGCATCTGCTGTTCCACCAACATCAAGAAAGTTTGCAGGTTCTCCACCTGATTGCTTAATTAAATCCATTGTAGCCATAGCTAATCCCGCTCCATTTACCATGCAACCTATATTTCCATCCAAATCAACATAATTTAGACCTACTGCTCTTGCTTGTGTCTCTACAGGGTTTTCTTCAGATTCATCCCTTAAGTCTTTATATTCTTTATGTCTAAATAATGAATTATCATCTAAAACCATTTTTGCATCAACAGCAATAATTTTATTGTCGGATGTTTTTAATACAGGATTAATTTCTAATAAAGAAGCGTCGCAGTTTACATATGCAAGATATAAGCTTGATATAAACTTTATCATGTTTTTATATGCATTACCCTGAAGTCCCAAATTGAAAGCAACCTTTCTAGCTTGGTTTGGCATTAAACCTAATGAGGGATCAACTTCCTCATAAAATATTAAATTAGGTGTCTTTTCTGCAACAGACTCAATATCGACACCCCCTTCTGTAGAGTACATAATCATAATCTTTGAAGTAGAGCGATTCAATAATAAAGAAATATAAAATTCTTGATTCTCGCTTTCTCCAGGATAATAAACATCTTCTGCAATTAAAATTTTACTAACGAGCTTTCCTTCTTTAGGCGTCTGAGGTGTTTTTAACATCATACCTAAAATTGATGAAGAATAATCTTTAAGCTCCGTTAAACTCTTAGCAACTTTAACTCCCCCACCTTTACCTCTTCCTCCAGCATGAATTTGAGCTTTGACAACAAAAAATTCAGTTCCAGTTTCACTTGACAACTTATTTGCTACTTTTTCAACTTTATCAAGATTTGAAACCATATATCCTTTTTGAATTTGAACATCATTTTTAAAAAGTAATTCTTTGGCTTGAAATTCATGTAGATTCATATATGTAAAATTACTAAAAAGTTAAGGCTAAAGTTTATTTTTTGTTCTATTTCTAACTAATAAAAATGATTTTATTATATATAATTCAAATATCTAAAGTTTTTATATCTATTTGTAGTTTTGGCAGCATGAATAATTCGATGTTACTAGAAGCTGTAAAAAATTTTGGATCTCCACTATATATTTATGATTCAAATAAAATAAAAAAACAATATGAAAGATTAATATCTTCATTTTCAGCTGTTAAACAACTTCAAATAAACTATGCAGTTAAAGCATTATCTAATATTTCAATTTTAAAATACATCATCAATTTGGGTTCTGGTATCGATGCAGTTTCTATTCAAGAAGTTCAATTAGCTTTAAAATGTGGAATAAAACCTACTAAAATTATTTATACACCTAATGGAGTATCTATGGATGAAATGAAAAAAGTTTCTGAGCTAGGTGTTAAAATTAACATTGACAACCTATCCGTATTGGAGGATTTTGGAAATAAAAATCCTAAGATTCCAATTTGTATTAGAATAAATCCTCATATTATGGCTGGAGGAAATTCTAAAATTTCTGTTGGCCACATAGATTCTAAATTTGGCATAAGCATACACCAAATACCTCATCTTTTGAGAATTGTAGAGAATACAAAAATTACAGTTAACGGAATTCATATGCATACTGGAAGTGACATTCTTGATATTGATGTTTTTTTAAGAGCTGCTGAAATTTTATTTGAAGCTGCTAAAAACTTTAATCAATTGGATTTTATTGATTTTGGTAGTGGATTTAAAGTACCTTATTTTCCAAACGATAGTGAAACTAACATTGAAGAGCTAGGAGAAAAACTTTCCGAAAGATTTAATGAGTTTTGTAAAAACTATGGAAAGGATCTAACTCTTATGTTTGAGCCTGGAAAGTTTTTAGTTAGTGAAGCTGGAAAGTTTTTATGTAAGGTTAATTCTATAAAACAAACAACTTCTACAGTTTTCGCTCAAGTTGACTCAGGTTTTAATCATTTTTTAAGACCAATGATGTACGGAGCTAATCATCATATAGAAAACATCTCTAATCCAAATGATATAGAGAGATACTATTCAATCGTTGGCTATATATGTGAAACCGATACATTTGCATCAAATAGAAAAATTTCTACAATTAACAATGGTGATATCTTATGTTTTAATAATGCTGGAGCATATTGTCATACCATGTCTAGTAATTACAACTCAAGATATAGGCCCGCAGAAGCCTTATATATAAACGATGAAATAAGACTAATAAGAAAGAGAGAAGTTTTTAAGGATTTAATAAAAAATCAAATTGATATTTTCAATCAATAACACCAGAACATATTAACTCCATGTTTTGGTATAAAGCAATAAACTGACCCCTAGTAATTGATTTTTGTGGCTTTTTAAATTTAAAATAATAGAAATTATCTTTTTTTATAACTGATACATCCTGCAAGCCTTGTCTATATCTAATTCTTGCTTTTAATTCTTTTTTATTCATTACTTGTTTTTCAGTTGATAGAAAATGAATTTCTTTTAATGAAACTCTTAAAACACTTCTAAATAGACCAGGATGATTAGAGCCTTCACCTACATAAATAATATTTTTTTTAACATCATTATTAATAACATACAATGGTTTTTCCATACCTCCGATTGAAAGGCCTTTTCTTTGACCAATGGTGTAAAAATGTGCGCCATTATGTAAACCAATTATTTTTCCTTCTTTAGGATCATAACAATAAGGTTTAGATAAAATTTCAATATCATTTAACTCTGAGTTTTTTACAAATTCTTTATGATTTTTATCAATTAAAACAACATCCCCTTTTTTAGGCCTTAATTTCTGTTGTAAAAAATCAGGAAGCTTCACTTTTCCAATAAAACATAAGCCTTGAGAGTCTTTTTTTTCAGCTGTTATCAAATTGTTATCCTTTGCAATTTTTCTAACATGTTTTTTTGTTAAACTACCAATTGGAAAAATTGTTTTACTCAACTGATATTGATTTAATTGGCATAAAAAATAAGATTGATCTTTTGAATTATCTTTTCCAGAAATTAAGTGAAAAATTGATTTTCCTTTATAATTAGATTCCTTTGTTTGAGCATAATGGCCTGTTGCAATAAAATCTGCACCTAATTTAAGAGCTAATTTTAAAAATAAATCAAATTTAATTTCTCTATTACACAAAATATCAGGATTGGGAGTATTACCTTTTTTATATTCATTAAACATGTAATCAACAATCTTATTCTTATAGTCGTCACTTAGATCAATTACTTGAAATGGAATGGACAATTTTTCACAGACTAACATAGCGTCATAACTATCTTCAAGCCAAGGACAGTCTTTGGAAATTGTAACAGATGAATCATGCCAGTTTTTCATAAATATCCCTACGACATCATAACCTTCTTGTTTTAAAATATATGCTGCAACACTCGAGTCAACACCACCAGACATAGCCACAACTACTCTTGTTTTTGACTTTGACATAATAAATCTATTTATTTCTTTGTTTCTGTTGTTTTTGAGCTTGTTCGGCAGCCTCTTGAAGTTTTCTTAATCTTCTTTGAAACCTTCCTTCTGTTTTTGGTTTCTTTTTATTTTCCTCAATTTCAAGTAGAATTTTCTTTTCATCTAGAATTACATTTTTAACTGTTAACATAATAATGATTGTAAGAATATTTGATATTGTGTAGTATAGTGATAACCCGCTTGCAAAATTATTAAAGAAAATTAATAAGGAAAAGGGTATGATATACATTATATATTTCATGTTAGGCATCCCAGGTTGGGTTGGTTGCATTTGTTGTGAGCCGGACATAGAGGTATAAAAAAACATTGTTACACCAGCTAAAATTGGAAAAAGACTTATATGGTCACCATATAATGGTATATAAAATGGTAACTCAGCAATAACATCAAAAGTGCTTAAATCCTCAGCCCATAGAAAAGATTCACCTCTTAATGCAAAAGCAACAGGAAAAAAACAGAATAATGCATAGAATACAGGTAATTGAATAAAAGCAGGCAAACAACCTTGCAAAGGATTTGCACCAGCTTGATTATATATTTTCATTGTTTCTTGCTGTCTCTTCATGGGATCATCTTTGTATTTTTCCGTTGCAGCAGCAATTTCGGGCTTTAATATTTTCATTTTTGCCTGAGATAAATACATCTTGTACTGTACTGGAGACATTACTAACCTTGTTAATATTACCATAATTATAATTGCTATTCCAGCTGAAAAATGATTACTTAAAAAATTATAGAGTGGGAAAAAAATACTTTTATTAATCCATCCAAAAATACCCCATCCAAACCATATTGAATCAGAAATCTTATAATCATAATCCTTAATTATATAATAATCATTTGGACCTATGTACCATTCAAAATTTTCATCAATTTCACCACCCTGATTATAATTAATAGGGATTTTAGATTTAAATCTCTTTAAAAACTTTCTATCATTACTGTCAGACTCTAAATTTAAAGATGTAAACTCTATATCATCTTTAACATTATTAAAAATT
This sequence comes from Cryomorphaceae bacterium, assembly GCA_003331885.1. Lineage (GTDB taxonomy): Bacteria > Bacteroidota > Bacteroidia > Flavobacteriales > Flavobacteriaceae > Eutrophosalina. The sequence goes on from QOPZ01000003.1 coordinate 14,612, forward strand.
AAAATAGAATTGAAAAAATGTTGACCATATGATATCCATTTTGCAGAATCAACATCATCATCTTCACTGTAAGCACTTAAATCTTTGACATCTTGGTCTTTGTCCTGGTAGTTTAGGTATGTGTATCTATTTTCATAATCCTGGCTTTTTGAATTTCTAAATGAATCAAAATTCCAGTTTAAATCAATTTTAGAATTTCTTCCAATTAAATTATTAAAACCAATTGTTTTTACTTTTAATTTAAGTAAATAGCCATTTTTAGGTAAAAAATAATTAAAAATCATTTTTTCACCTGAATCATTAACATATCTTAAATTTATTTCTTTACCTAGATTAGTTTCATTTTCTGTGTAATCAAAAAATAAATTATTAGAATTAAAAGGCTGATTACTTAAAGTGTTAAACTCAAAAGAAAAAACCTGATTATTATCAATTATTTTTAAATCATTTTCCTCTTGATTTTTATAGTTCTTTAAAACACCTTCATTAATTTGTGCACCTTTTGTAGATATTATAAATTTTACATCATTATTTTCAAGAACTATTAATTGATTTTCTTTGATAGAGTTATCTGTAATTAAATTAGAATTAAAATTTTCAGTTGATTCATAATCATTCTGATTATCAATATTTTCTTGGATAACATCATTTGTAATTTTATTTTCTTCATCAAAATCTGGTTGAAACATAAACATCCATAGAAAAGCACCTATTAGAAATAAAAAACCAATAATTTGCGATGAATCTAATTTGTTTTGTTCCATTTCTTTTATTGATTATTTTTTTTAATACACGCTGAAACAAATGACACAAAAATAGGATGAGGATTCTTAACAGTACTTTGATACTCAGGATGGAACTGAACTCCGATAAACCAACTATGGCTAGGAATTTCTACAATTTCAACCAGGCCAGTCTTAGGATTTGTTCCAGAACTTATCATTCCTAACTTATTTAGTTTTTCATTGTATTTAAAATTTAATTCATATCTGTGTCTGTGTCTTTCTGAAACTAAATCTTTTTTGTAAATACTATATGCTAATGAATTCTTTTTTAATTTACATTTCCAAGAACCCAATCTCATTGTTCCTCCTTTTTCTTCTACATTCAATTGATCATTCATTAAACTTATGACTGGATTTTTAGTTGATTTACTCATTTCAGTTGAATTAGCATCTTTTAAACCAAGAACATTTCTCGCGAATTCAATAACAGCCATTTGCATTCCAAGGCATATACCTAAAAATGGTAAATTATTTTCTCGTGCATATTTTATTGATAGAATTTTACCTTCGATACCTCTCTCTCCAAAACCAGGAGCAACTAAAATACCATCTACTTTTGATAAAATATTATTTATAGTCTTATCATTAACTTCTTCAGAATGAATAGGCACTACATTAACTTTTGCCTCATTAACAGCACCAGCATGAACAAAAGATTCTAAAATGGATTTATAAGAGTCTTGTAATTCAACATATTTTCCAATAAGACCTATATTGATTGTGGTTTTTGGATTGTTAAGTTTATCAACAAAATTTTTCCAGTCATTTAAGTCTGATTTCTTTTTGTTTTTAATATTTAATTTATTTAAAACAACCTTGTCTAGTTTTTCAGCCTGCATTAAAAGGGGAACCTCATAAATTGTCTTCGCATCAATGGATTCGATAACTGAATTTTTATCCACATTACAAAAAAGAGCAATTTTTGATCTAAGATCATCACTTATACTTTTCTCAGTTCTACATACAATAATATCAGCATTGACACCACTTTCCATTAATTTTTTAACAGAGTGTTGAGTAGGTTTAGTTTTTAATTCACCGGCTGCGGACAAGTAAGGCAAAAGAGTTAAATGAATTACTAAACTATTATTTTCACCAATATCCCACCTAAATTGCCGAACAGCTTCAATAAATGGATAAGACTCAATATCTCCAACTGTACCCCCAAGTTCAGTAATTATAATATCATAACTATCTTCAGATTGAATAAGTTGTATTCTTCTTTTTATCTCATTAGTAATATGAGGAATTACCTGAACAGTTTTACCTAAAAAATCACCTTTTCTTTCTTTATTTATGATTGTTTGATATATTTTACCAGTAGTAGTATTATTTGTTTTTGTTGTTTTAATACTTAAAAATCTTTCATAATGCCCAAGGTCTAAATCTGTTTCAGTACCATCTTTAGTAACATAACATTCACCATGCTCGTAAGGATTTAATGTTCCAGGGTCAATATTTATATATGGATCAAATTTTTGTATTGTTACTTTAAAGCCTTTAGATTGAAGAAGTTTTGCTAGAGAAGCTGAGATAATTCCCTTTCCTAGTGAAGAGCTAACTCCACCGGTAACAAATATATATTTAGGAGTTTTATTCAAATTAAATCAATTCCGTTTTCAAAAGTACAAAACTATTCATAGCAATATTAATTTTGATGATCAATTATATCAAGATCTTCATGTCTAAGTATAAAAAATGAGGTATTTTGAAAACCAAATTTATCATTGTATTCATAATTAAATTTATTTTGCATTAATTTTGTTTCTCCAACATATAGTGAATTTTTTAAAGATTTTGAAATAGCTATTCTTAATAATAAATCCTTTATAACATCATATGACTTTATTGATATTCTATCTGGATACTTTCCAAACTTTAATAAAAATTTATTTTGAAATTCAGTAAATTCATCACTTGAATTAGGTTTTGAGTTTGAGGGGTACATAAAACTTAAATTTCCTAGCTTCTCATAACTTATATTAGAATTTTCATAATTCTCATTAGACACAGTTGAAAATAATCTTATTTTTCTTTCATTATTAATTTGTGAATTCAACAAGGACGTAACACTGGATATTAAATTAGATTTTTTGGTCTCTAAAAAAACCCAGTTTTCTTTATTTGATCCCAATAATGAATCCGTAATCTTAGGATCAACAGAATTGTTAATTTCATTAAGATCTATTATTTCTGCTAAGGGAAATCTTTTTAATAATTTATTTTTAGATTTTTTGCTCAGTGAATCTGAAATAATCATTGCACATTGATCTTCATTCTTTAATATTAGTTCATCAATTATTTTAAACATTCTTTCTCTCTTTAAAGAATCATTGGCTACAGGTATTATTGTATTTGAATTTAATGTGATATCATCATAAACTAAGGGTGATACTGAGTTAGTTTTAAAATTTGTATTAAAAAAAGCATTATAATTTCTATTGATTAGTGGCCCGACTATTAAGTCATATTTATTAAAATCATTACTGTTTTTTAAATTTTTTATTTGATCTATTTTATTATCAGTATCATAAACATCTATTTCAACAGAAATATTTTTTTTATCTAATTCATCAGCAGCAAATAATATTCCATTATAAAAATTAATAGAAATGGTAGTTAAGTTTTGTTCTTTTAAATATGCGTTTACTTGTTCAGTAGAATCTATTATAATTGATTCAATTTTAAAAGGTGCCATGTAGGCTATTCTAATAAAGTTCTTTTTAATTTTAATTTCATTAATTTTTGATACAGAATCAATTTCAGTTTCTTTAACAATTTCTTTAGAGAAACTTATAGAAGATAGTTTTTTAACTAGTGGGACTATTATTATCTCTTTCTTTCTTAGTTTATTGTTTTTAAGCTCAGGGTTGTATTTTATTATGTCAGCTATTTCAATATCAAACTTTTTAGAAATACTGTATAAAGTTTCTTTTTTTTGAACTTGATAATTTATTAATGAATCAAATTTGACTTTATCTATATTATCCTGCGAGTTACAGAAAAAAGAAATTAAAATTAGAATTTTAAATAAAAAAATATTTTTCATTCCCATTCGATTGTTGATGGTGGTTTTGAACTAATGTCATAAACTACTCTGTTTATACCCTTAACATTATTAATAATTTTATTAGAGACATTTTGAAGAAACTTATATGGAATATCGACCCAATCTGCAGTCATTCCATCTGTAGATGTAACGGCTCTTAAAACGACACAATTTTCATAAGTTCTTTCATCACCCATGACACCAACAGATTTAACAGGGAGCAATATAACACCAGCTTGCCAAATACTATCATATAATCCCTCTTGTTTTAGAGCTTCTATATATATATAATCTGCTTCTTGTAACATTTCAACTTTTTTAGCATTTACCTCACCAAGAATTCTAATTCCAAGACCTGGTCCAGGAAAAGGGTGCCTTTTTAGTATTTTTTGCTTTATTTTTAATTCTTTACCAACTTTTCTTACCTCATCTTTAAATAGCATATTTAATGGTTCAATTACAGAAAGATTCATAAAATCAGGCAGACCTCCTACGTTGTGATGTGATTTAATTGTTGCAGATGGACCCTTGACAGAAATTGATTCAATAACATCTGGATAAATAGTTCCTTGAGCTAACCACTTTACATTTTCAATTTTCTTTGACTCTTCATCAAAAACATCTATAAAAACTTTTCCAATACATTTTCTTTTTTCTTCAGGATCAATAATTCCATTTAATTCTTTATAAAATTTTTCTTTAGCATCGATTCCGATCACATTTAAACCCATACCTTGGTATTGTTTTAGAACAGATTGAAACTCATTTTTTCTTAAAAGACCATTATCAATAAAAATACACGTTAGTTGATCGCCAATAGCTTTATTTAATAAAACTGCAGCTACAGATGAATCTACACCACCTGATAAACCTAAAATTACATTATCCTTTTTGACTTTAATCCTAATATTTTCAATTGCAGAATCTATAAATGAATTAGGTGTCCATGATGCTTTAATTTTTGCAATTTTCTTTAAAAAATTTTCTAAAATTAACTTTCCATCTTTTGTGTGATAAACCTCTGGGTGAAATTGAATGCCATAAGTTTTTTCATTATTAAATTTAAATGCAGCATTCTTAACATCGTTAGTACTACCAATTCTAATAGAGTCTTTGGGTAATTCAACTATAGTATCAGCATGACTCATCCAAACCTGAGATCCATCAACAACAGAATCAAATAAAATTGATCCTTCTAAAATTGAAATTAGATTTGCTCTTCCATATTCTCTTGAATTAGATAGATCAACACTTCCTCCATAATTGTGAGCTAAATATTGAGCACCATAACATATACCCAACATAGGAATTTTTGCTTTAATATTTTTTAAATCAATTTTTAAAGAATCATTAGCTCTAACAGAAAATGGTGAGCCAGACAATATAATTGCGGAATAATTTTCAATTTTATATTTAGAGCTGTTATAAGGAAAAATTTCACAAAAGATATTAATCTCTCTTACTCTTCTAGCAATTAATTGAGTGTATTGAGATCCAAAATCTAGAATTATTACTTTGTTTGGCATTTTCAAAAATACATCAATAAAATTAAATTTCTGCAATAATTAAATCATTATCAAAAGGTGATATTGATTCATAAATACTATTTATTAAATCATTGCCTTTATAAGAATAAAATTCACTGAAATTTATTTTTCTCTCTTGAAAAATATTTTCTGGGTAAATTTTATCATAAATTTTTTCGAGTGATTTTATTGTAGTTTTTATATTTCTTTTTTGAAACTTCACAATTTTTTTCTCTAACGATTCAAGTATAGCAATTTGTTTAGCTTCGCTAGATTTGACAGAACTATTTAAATTTAAATCGATTTTATTTACACTTTCAATTATGTTTTTATATAAATTTTTTAATTTATTTTTTTCATTGTTTAAACTTATATTCATTTCAATGTTCTGTTCTACAATTTTTTTAACAAAATTATCTTTTGATTGAAAAAAATCATTTATGTCCATTTTATATCTTTTCATCAATTCAAAATCTCTTTTGTTTAGCATAATTATTGAGTTTCTTAGTGATAATATTGGGAAAGAAATATTATGATAATCAAATAAACTTTTTAGTTGTAGCCAATATGAAATTTCAGCATTGCCTCCAACATAGGATAAATTAGGCAGTATAAATTCTTGATATAATGGTCTAAATAGAACATTTGGTGAAAATTGGTTAGAACTATCTTTAATTTTTGAAATAATTTGATCTTTATCAAAAAATACTTTTTTGCCAACTAAAGTATAACTGTCATCTGAAAAATCTAATCTGTATCTAATATTATTTTCAATATAAAATAAATTTAATTTCCTTGGATTGACCTGTAATTTTATATCATTAGCATATAAATCAATTAATTTTTTATTTGTTTTATTAACCAAATCATAAGTTGAAAAGTTTATAATTTCATCAGTAAATAACTCATTAAATGAAGTTTTAAATTGTTTGTCATCAGCATCAACTACTACAAGACCATAGTCTTTAAAAAGAGTATGAACAATATTCCTTGTTGATTCTGCCAAGGTTATATTTTTTCCATAAGATGCTTTAAATAATTCGCATATTTCATTTTTGAATGGCTTACTTTTAAAGTTTTTATCAAGATCTTCAATAACCTTACTTAAATCTGATGGCTTTATTTTACCTGTACAATAATCTTTAGATTTAGAACTGATTTGATATTTGTAATTATAGGTTTGAAATGATCTAATTTCTTCAAAATCATGATCTTCACTAGCCATCCAAAAGACTGGAACAAAATTACTTTTTGGATAAAATTTATTTAACTCATCGCTAATTTTAATAGTTTGTAAAATTTTATAAATAAAATAAAGTGGGCCAGTATTTAAACATAGTTGATGACCAGTTGTAACTGTATATGTATTATTTTTTCTTAATTTTTTTATAGAATTTGCAACCAAACTCATATCAGAAAAATTTTTGTATTGATTGCTTAGCACATTAAATAATAAATCTCTTTGTTTCTTTGAAAAAGATGATCTTTTTTTAATTAGTTTTTTATAACTATCAATTTCATTCTTATGAGAATAAAAACCATTTAGTTTTTTTGATCGTAGAAAATCCCGGACAATTTTTGAAGTAAATGGGGTGTCAGTAATATCTATTTTCTTTTTTATCACTGTGATAATTTTTTAAAATATTTCTTGTTTTTATGAATTTTTTTGAAAAAAAGACTCAACAAAATCATGCTTATCAAATAATTGAATATCATCAATTGATTCTCCAGTTCCAATATATTTTATTGGAATACTTAATTGATCTGAAATCCCAATAACAACACCTCCTTTTGCAGTTCCGTCTAATTTTGTAACCATCATTGATGTAATTTTTGTTACTTCCGAAAATTGTTTTGCTTGCTCAAAAGCATTTTGGCCAGTGGAGCCATCTAAAACTAATAATATTTCATTTGGAGCATTTTGTTTTAACTTTTGCATTACTCTACTAATTTTAGAAAGTTCATTCATTAAATTTACTTTATTATGTAATCTTCCAGCGGTATCAATTATAACAACATCATAATCTTTGTTTAAAGCAGAATTTAATGTATCATATGAAACTGAAGCAGGGTCACTACCCATTTTTTGTTTAATTAAATCTACTTGTGCTCTGTGAGACCATTCTTCAAGCTGTTCTATGGCGGCAGCTCTAAAGGTATCAGCAGCTCCAATTAAAACAGAAAGTCCTTGTGACTTGAAAAATTTAGCAAGTTTTCCAATTGAAGTTGTTTTGCCTACGCCATTTACTCCAACTACCAAAATTACATAAGGTTTATCGTCAATATTAAAACCTTGATCCTTTTCATCAAATATGATATTTCCAATTTCTTCCTTAAGAATAATATCCAATTCTTGGGCATTTGTATACTTTTCCCTCGAAACTCTTTCCTCAATTCTTTCAATTATTTTAATTGTAGTTTTAACACCAACATCTGATGTTATTAGTATTTCTTCTAAATCATCTAAAACCTCTACATCAACTTTTGTCTTACCTACAACGGCTTTTTTTATTTTTTCAAAAAATGACTTGCTTGTTTTTTCTAAAGTTTTATCAAGGTTATTTTTATCGGTTTTTTTAAATAATCTCCTAAAAAAACCTTCTTTTTTTTCTGGTTCTGGCTCTGGTTCTGGCTCAGGCTCTGGCTCTGGTTCTGGTTCTGGCTCTGGTCTGGCTCTGGTTCTGGCTCTGGTTCTGGCTCTGGTTCTGGTTCTGGCTTTTTTTTAACTCTCTTTTTGGCTTTTTTCTTTAAATCTAAATCTTCTTTTTCTTTATCTATTTCAATCTCTTTTTCAACTTCATCTTCATCTTTACTTGATTTCTTTCCCCATGAAAAAAGCTTTTTAAAAAAATTCATACACGAAAGTTAGCTATAAAATTTAAAATATGTAAAGTTGGAACTTTAGTAATGTGGTAATTTACTTTTTAGACAACCAATCGTTAACTAGATCAGATGGTAAAATTTTTTCTTGAAATATGTAAGCTCCTGATTTTGGACTTTTTACCATTTTAATTGCTTTACTAAGCTTTTTAGAAGATGTCTGAAGTGTTGCTACGGTCTTTTTCGCCATTTACTTAATTTCTTTATGGATTGTATATTTCTTTAATATTGGATTAAATTTCTTGAGTTCTAACCTATCAGGTGAATTTTTCTTGTTTTTAGTGGAAATATATCGAGAAGTTCCTGGTTTTCCAGAATCTTTATGCTCTGTACACTCTAAAATAACTTGAACTCTATTCCCTTTTTTTGCCATCTCTTATAATTTAATACCCTTAGCTTTAGCATCTTTTAAAACAGCTGAAATTCCTTTCTTGTTAATTGTTTTCAAAACAGAAGTTGAAACCTTGAGTTTAATCCACTTATCTTCTTCTGGAATATAAAACTTTTTGGAAATAATATTAGCATTAAACCTCCTTTTAGTTTTATTTATTGACTTAGAAACATTGTTTCCAAACTGAACTTTTTTTCCTGATATTTGGCAAACTTTAGACATTTATTGATCTTAGGCATGCAAATAAACAACTTTTTTACAGTTTTGGCAAATTTATTACTTCAGATTTTTATAAAGTAGATTGATTGCAAAATCAACTGCATTTTGAATATTTTTAGATCTTTGATCTTTCAATGAATATTCCTTTGTAATAATTTTAGAGGGTGTTACAACAGTAATAAATAATCCACCTTTTTTCGAAATTTTGTCAGAATTTTGAGGACCAGCGTTACCTGTTGTAGATACACTGTAATCTGAATCAAATATTTTCTTTACAGATTTAGCCATTTCTAATGAAATTTCTTTACTTACTGCAGAGAATTTTTTAATTTTCTCAAGATCAATTTTTAATAGTTTATTCTTTATTTCATCATTGTAAACAACCAATGAACCTTTAAAAAAGGCTGATGATCCAGGGTTAGAAATTAATTTTGAAGATAGGGCTCCTGCAGTTATACTTTCACAAACAGAAATTGTTTTATTATTCTCAATTAAAAAATTATGAATTTTTTTAATCATAATTATTTTATTTTAACACTAAATACCTTTTTTTCTTCAATAAATCCATCCAAAACATCGTTTTCAAATACTTTCCCAACACCATCTGGTGTGCCTGTAAATAATATATCTCCAATCTTTATTGTAAAAAACTTTGATGCATTGGAAATTAATTCATCAATCTTCCAAATCATATTTGATGAGTTACTATTTTGGACAGTTTTACCATTCTTTTCAAGTCTAAAATTTATATTATTAATGTCTTTAAAATCTTTAACATCTAACCAATCTCCAATTAAAGCTGAATTATCAAATGCTTTAGCTACTTCCCAAGGAAGACCTCTTTCTTTAAACTTTCGTTGAAAATCTCTAGCCGTAAAATCAATTCCTAAACTTATCTTTTCATAATATTTATTAGAAAATTTAGTCTCAATGTGTTTACCTAACCTAGAAAACTTTATAATAATTTCAATTTCATAATGAATTTCATTTGAAAATTCAGGGATAAAAAAAGGTTGTTTTTTTTGAATAATTGAAGTGTCAGGCTTTAAAAAAATAACTGGTTCATTCTCTTTTTTTGAGTTTAACTCTTCAATATGTTTTAAGTAATTTTTACCAATACAAATTATTTTCATTTTAACTTGTTATTTAGTTTATTTAATCTTAATTGATTTAGAATTTTTTTAGTGTAATTTGGAAAATCAGATTTTAATATCCAACTAAAATATCCAGGATCATTTTCAATTACCTTATCTATTTCTTCATTTTTATATTTTCCAAATGAAAAAACTGCTTTGTTCTGATCATTTTCATATATAAAACCTGCTAAATCAATAGATTTTCTAATTGATGAAAAATCAGAAAGAAAATTAACGTCATTTTTTAATTCGTTATATCTATCTAATTGGGCAAGAAAGACCTCATATGTAACTCTAGTATCACTCATTGATGAATGAGCATCTTCATGCTCTTTTCCACAATAAAACTTATATGCAGCAGATAATGTTCTTTTTTCCATTTTATGAAAAATGTTTTGAACATCAATAGTTTTTATCTTTGATAAATCAAAGTCAATCTCAGATCTTAACAACTCCTCTGCTAGTAAAGGAATATCAAACTTGTTTGAATTAAAACCAGCTAAATCACAGCCTTCAATAAATTCATAAATTTCATTAGAAAATTCTTTAAAATTAGGTTTATCTTTTACCATCTCATCTGTTATTCCATGAATAGCTGAAACAACCTTTGGAATTTTAATCTCAGGGTTAATTAACCATGTTTTTGATTCTTCTTGATTATTTGGTAAAATTTTTATTATTGAAATTTCTACAATTCTATCTTTAACAACATTAACACCTGTTGTTTCAAGATCAAAAAAACATAGTGGACGTTTTAAATTGATTTCCATTAGAATTATTTAAATCTCTGAATTACCATCCCAGTTCTCAATTAACTCTTTTATCCTTTTCAAAAATAAACCTCCAATTGCACCATTTATGATCCTATGGTCAAAACTTAAAGAAATCATAACAATTCTTCTGATTCCAATGAAATCTCCTTTATTAGTTTCTATTACTCTTGGAAGTTTTCTAACAGATCCAAAAGCAATTATACCTAATTGAGGCTGATTAATTATTGCCGTTCCTGTTAAACTTTCAAAAACTCCGATGTTAGTTATTGTAAATGTTCCATCTTTAACATCATCAGGATTTAAATCATTCGATCTAGCTTTTGAAATTAAGTTATTTGCAGATTTACAAATTCCAACTAAACTAAGCTGATCTGCATTTTTAATTACTGGTACTATTAAATTTCCATTTCCTAAAGCAGTTGCAATGCCAATATTTATATTTTTTTTAATAATAAGATTGTTTTCCGAAAGGGTTGCATTTAAGGTTGGGAATTCTCTTAGAGCTTGAGAAACAATTTTAATTAATGGATATGTAATAGTTAATTTAAATTTTTCTTTATTAAAAAAGCTTTCTTTTAATTTTTCTCTCCAAACGAATAATTTTGTAATATCAGCTTCAATAAACATTTGGGCATGAACAGACTTATTTTTACTGTAAATCATATGATCAGATGTCATTTTTTCAAACCTTGTAAGTTCACGAATTGAGTCAGATTCAGATGAGTTACTAAAACTGCTAGCATCAAAATTGTAATCAATATTAGATGGTTGATTAAATAATTTTGTTTTTTCTAAATATTGTAATAAATCTTTTTTTGTAAGTCTTCCTTTTTTACCAGATCCTTTAATGTTTTTTAAATCATCATTACTAATACCTTCTTTTTCGATTATACTTTTTACTAAAGGAGAAAGAAAAGAATGATTATTATCAGTTTCATTCTCGTTAGTATAAGTAATTTCAGAATCTATTTCACCCTTTTTTTCATTTTGATCTAATAATTCTATGTTTGGTATATTCTCTATTTGTAGGTCAGATTCATTTTCAGCATCCGAAATCTCAATTACGCAAAGTGTTTCACCAACCTTTACTACATCGTTTATCTCAAAACATTTTTCAATTAAAATCCCACTAACATCGCTAGGAACCTCGGAGTCAACCTTATCAGTTGCAACTTCAACTACAAAGTCATCCATATCGATCTTATCACCTATATTTTTTAACCAATTAACAATGGTTGCTTCATCTACACTCTCACCCATTTTAGGTAATGTTAAATTATACTTGGTCATAATAAAATATAGGAATACAAAAATACCAAAATTAAACCTATATTGAAGATTGTTCGAATGGAATTCTCTGAATAATACTTCTTCCTAAGGTGATTTCATCAGTATATTCCAAATTATCACCTATTGAAACACCTCTGGCAATTGTGCTAAATTTTATTTTATCTTTTTTAATTTTTCTATATATGTAGTAATTAGTGGTATCTCCCTCCATAGTAGCACTTAAAGCAAATATTACTTCTGTTACTTCGTCATTTATTACCCTTTCAAGTAAAGAATTAATATTTAACTGATTTGGACCAATACCATCAACAGGTGATATTTTTCCACCTAATACATGATACAACCCTTTAAATTGTCCTGTGTTCTCAATCGCCATTACATCACGAATATCCTCAACTACACATATAATTTTTGGATCTCTGTTCAGATTGGAGCATATATTACATAATTTTTCATCAGATAAACTTTTGCACTTTTCACAAAAAACAATACTTTCTTTTAGCTCTCTAATTGATTTAATTAATAGATCAATATCTCCTTTCTCTTTATTTACTAAATGTAAAGCTAACCTAAGAGCTGTACTTTTTCCAATTCCGGGAAGCTTAGATATTTCATCTACAGCATTTGATAGAAATTTAGATGAAAGATTCATATTGTAAATATAAGATATTAAGAGTAGTAGAATTAACTATATTTATACATATATAATCTAAATGTCAGAATCATTAATAATTTTTATAATTATTTCATATTTTTCTTTGTTATACCTCGTTTCACATTTAACAAAAGGAGAAAGTGATAATAAGACCTTTTTTTCTGGAAATAAAGAGTCTCCGTGGTATGTAGTTGCATTTGGAATGGTTGGGGCTTCCCTTTCAGGTATAACTTTTATTTCAGTTCCAGGTGATGTAGGGGCAATTAATTTCACGTATTTTCAGGTTGTTATTGGATATTTATTTGGCTATATAGTAGTAGCATTTGTCTTATTACCAATTTACTATAAATATAATTTGACATCAATATATGAATATTTAGGTGATAGATTTGGAAGAAAATCTCACGTTACAGGTGCATTTTTTTTCTTTATTTCAAGAATTTTAGGAGCTGCTTTTAGATTATTTTTAGTTGCGATTGTATTACAAGAATTTGTATTTAATTCTTGGGGTGTCCCATTTGAGTTGACTGTACTAATTTCAATTTTACTAATTTGGATATATACATTTAGGGGGGGAATTAAGACTGTTGTTTGGACTGATACACTTCAAACTTTCTTAATGATTCTCTCAGTAATTTTATCTATTTACTTTATTACTACTAGTCTTGAAATTAGTTTTTTAGATTATTTAAAATCTGAAGATTTTAATTTTAAGAATAAAATTTTTGTAACAGAAAATTTACTAGAGAAAAATCATTTTATAAAATCTTTTATAGGGGGTGTTTTTATTACTATTTGTATGACCGGACTCGATCAAGATATGATGCAGAAAAATCTAACATGTAAGTCATTATATGAAGCTCAAAAAAATATGGTTGTTTTTAGTTTAATATTAGTTTTAGTAACTTTTATTTTTTTAATTCTAGGAGCTCTTTTATTTACTTTTGCTGAGAAAAATGAAGTTTTGATTCCTTTTTTAAATGGAAGAGAAAATACAGATTTACTTTTCCCCCAAATTGCATTAAATAGTGGATTAGATATTACCTTATCGATAACATTTATGCTTGGGTTAATTGCAGCGGCATATAGCAGTGCTGACAGCGCATTGACTTCACTTACAACTTCATTTTGCATAGATTTTCTGGAAATAGAAAAAAAAAATAATAAAACTCAAAAAAAATTAAGATTTTATACTCACATATTAATGAGCTTTATTCTTGTTGTCGTAATAATTGTTTACAAAAACTATTTAAGTACTAGCGTAATTGACAGTTTACTTATTATAGCAGGATTTACATATGGGCCTTTGCTTGGATTATTTGGATTTGGAATTTTAACAAAATATAAAATTCATGATAATCTATCAATTATAGTATGTCTAATATCCGTTTTAATTATTACTTTAATTTTTTATATGCCAAGCGAAATAATTGGTGGTTATAAAATTGGGTATGAGCTATTACCAATTAATGGTCTTATTACCTTTATAGGACTTTACTTAATTAGAAAGAAGGAAACTACCATTTGATTATTGCACTTCCCCAGGTAAAACCACTTCCAAATGCTGCAAGAACTACTATATCTCCTTTCTTAATAAGATTTGATTTATATGCTTCTGTTAATGCAATAGGAATAGAAGCTGCAGTTGTATTTCCATATTTCATAATATTATTAAAAACTTGTGAATCGGAAAGATTTAATCTTTTTTGAATATATTGACTAATCCTTAGATTAGCTTGATGAGTTATAAGAAGAGATATATCTTCTTTTTTTAAATTTGAATGATTTAATCCTTCAAAAATTACTTCTTCAAATCTTATTACTGCATTTTTAAAAACAAAATTTCCATTCATGTATGGAAAATAACTTGTATCATCTTTATTTGTTTCTGCTTTTATTTTATCGATCCAAAAACTTGTAGCTGGCTTAATCACTGCCAACTCTTCGGCAAACTTTCCCTCCGAATGTAAATGAGTTGATAAAATTCCAGAGTTCGATGTAGTAGCTGATACAACTGCAGCTCCTGCTCCATCTCCAAATATTACAGACACTGATCTTCCTCTTGTTGATTTGTCTAATCCTCCAGAATGTATTTCGCTACCAACAACTAAAATATTCTTATACATTCCAGATTTTATATATTGATCGGCAATTGATAATCCATAAATAAAACCTGAACATTGATTTCTAATATCTAAAGCTCCAACTTCTTTAATTTCCAAATTTCTTTGCAATAAAACACCTGATCCAGGAAAATAATAATCTGGGCTTAAAGTAGAAAAAATAATAAAATCAATATCTTTTTTTTCTATTCCTGAATCAATAATTGCTCGTTCTGCAGCATATGTTCCCATTAGAGAAGTTGTCAATTTATCATCATTAACCCAACGTCTCTCCTTTATGCCTGTTCTTTCCGTAATCCATTCATCAGATGTATCCATAAGTTCTGATAAATCATTGTTTGTAACTGTGTTTTCGGGTACATAAAACCCAAGGCCTTTAATAGTAGAATTATACATGTTGTTAGTTTTATTGCAATTTAATTAAAAATGTCATTTTGTCATCATATTTTGTTTGGTACGTGATTTGAAAATATATTTGCAAAAAAGAAAACCATGAGTAAAGGAAAAATAAATGTTTCAGTTGAGAATATATTTCCACTGATAAAGAAATTTCTGTATAGTGATCAAGAAATTTTCTTAAGAGAATTAATTTCTAATGCCACAGATGCAACTCTTAAGCTTAAACACATGTCAAATATTGGTGAGTATAAAGAGGATTATGGTGAGCCAATCATTGAGGTAAAAATTGATAAGAAAAAATCAAAACTTCATATAATTGATCAAGGAATTGGGATGACAGAGAGTGAAGTGAAAAAATATATAAATGAGGTTGCTTTCTCTGGAGCAGAAGAGTTTATTGAAAAATATAAAGATTCTGCTAAAGATAGTGGTATAATTGGTCATTTTGGATTAGGATTTTATTCAGCTTTTATGGTTTCAGATTCAGTTGAAATTATTTCAAAGTCTTATAAAAAAAGTTCACCTGCTATTCACTGGTCTTGTGATGGATCTCCTGAATTCAATTTGGTTAAATCTGATAAAAAAAATAGAGGAACAGAAATAATTCTTAATATATCTAAAGATTCAAAAAGTTTTCTTGAAGACAATACTATTGGAGATCTTTTAAAAAAATATAACCGTTTTATGCCAATCCCAATTAAATTTGGAACAAAAGAAGTTTCAAAAAAAGAAGGAGAAGGTAAAAAAGAAAAAGAAATTAAAGAAACTGTAGATAATATCATAAATATTACAGAGCCTGCATGGACAAAAAACCCAAAAGATTTAAAGGAAGAAGATTATAAAACTTTTTACAAAGATTTATATCCAATGAATTTTGAAGATCCACTTTTTAATATTCATTTAAATGTTGATTATCCTTTTAATCTAACTGGTATTTTATATTTTCCAAAAATTACTAATGATATAAATCTTCAAAAAGATAAAATACAATTATTCCAAAATCAAGTTTTTGTAACTGATAATGTTGAAGGCATTGTTCCTGAATTTTTAACCCTACTAAGAGGAGTTATAGATTCTCCTGATATCCCTTTAAATGTATCAAGAAGTTATCTACAAGTAGATTCAGCTGTGAAAAAAATTTCAAATTATATAACAAGAAAAGTAGCTGATAAATTAAATTCATTATTTAAAAAAGACCGAAAAAAGTTTGAAGATAAATGGAATGATATTAAAGTAATTATTGAATATGGTATGTTAAGTGAAGATAAGTTTTTTGAAAAATCAGATAACTTTACATTATATCCATCCACTGACAATAATTTCTTTACTTATGATGAGTTGATGAAAAAAATTAAAAAACATCACACAGATAAAGAAGGAAAAACAATTATTTTATATACATCTAATATTGAAGAGCAAGATTCATATATAAAACAGGCCAATAAAAAAGGTTATACCGTTTTATTACTTGATTCTCCAATAGTTAGTCATTTAATTCAAAAATTAGAAACAACAAAAGAAAAAATATCTTTTGCAAGAGTTGATTCAGATGCAATTGAAAATCTAATTAAAAAGGATGAAGAAAATATATCAAAATTGAATGAAAAAGATGAAGAAAAATTAAAATTAGATATTGAAAAAGTTGTTCCAAAAGAAAAATATACAATTCAATTACAAGCTATGGATAGCGAAGCTTCGCCATTTATTATTACTCAACCAGAATTTATGAGAAGAATGAAAGACATGCAAAACTCTGGAGGAAATTCAATGTTTGGAAATATGCCTGAAATGTATAACCTTATTGTTAATACAAATAATAAGTTGATTTCTGATATACTTAATACAAAAACTAAAAGTAAAAAAGAAAGGCTTATAAAACAGTCTCTTGATCTTGCTAAATTATCTCAAAATCTTTTAAAGGGTGAAGATTTAACCAAATTCATTAAAAGAAGTTTTGATCTTATTAAATAAGTTAATTTTGTAAGATGAAATTATATTATATTCTTTTTTTATTATTTATAATTGGATGTGTAGATGAATCACAAAAATCAACTATAAATCTTGATGTTAAAGGTCTTAAAAAAGGGACATTAGTTTTGAAAAAATTAAGTGACTCATCATTCGTAAAGTTAGATTCATTCATTGTTAATTCGGGTGATAAAATTAATTTTAGTGTATTATTGGATCAGCCTGAAATGTTATTCATTGATTTAAAACTAAATGAAGGTTCGGATATAAAAACATTGAATTTTTTTGCTGAAAAATCTAAAATGGATATAGTAACTAATCTGGAAAACTTTGGTTATGAACTTGTTGTAA
Source organism: Cryomorphaceae bacterium (assembly GCA_003331885.1). GTDB lineage: Bacteria > Bacteroidota > Bacteroidia > Flavobacteriales > Flavobacteriaceae > Eutrophosalina. The sequence goes on from QOPZ01000003.1 coordinate 32,157, forward strand.
AAGGATCTAAAAATGATTCTATATATAGAAATTATATTTCATTAAATAAAAAATTTAATGACCAGAAATTAGATTTATTTAAAAGATCTTTTGAAAAATCTAAATCAAATGATTTAGATAGTTTGAAAATTATTGAGGACTTAGTCGTAAATATCAATAAACGACAATTTCTCCATAATGCAAATTTTGCAGTTAGGAATTCTGAATTTGAATTATCACCTTACATAGCTCTAACAGATTTATATGAATCTAAAAAAATATTAGATACAGTATATAAATCTCTGAGTGCAAGAATTAAAAATTCTAAATACGCTAAACAATTAAAATCAATTATTGATTAGCCTGAATATTCAATAAAGTTTCTAGGAGTTTCATATAGTACTATAGAAAGATCACAATCCATTTGAATTGCTTTATTAAGTCTATCCCATATGAAGATAGCTAAATTTTCAGTAGAGGGTATTAAGTTTTTAAAGTATGGAATATCAAGGTTTAAATTCTTATGATCAAGTACATCCTCAACTTCTTCTTTAATAATTTTTTTAAGTACCGATAGGTCCATGACCATACCTGTTTCAATATCTATATCGCCAGTTACTTTTACAACAAGTTCGTAATTATGTCCATGATAATTTTCATATGAACATTTACCAAATACTTTTAAGTTTTTTTCTTTAGTCCAATTTTGATTAGCTAACTTATGAGCTGAATTGAAGTGAGCTTTTCTACAAACTGTTATTTTCATAATCTTCAAAATATTTAAAATAATTATTAATCATGATTTGCAACCAGACTGTAAAGTTACCTGGATTTTTTTCAATCTGAGCCTTTAAATCTGAAATTTTAATCCATTTATAATCTATTGCTTCATCAGGGTTTAAAATTGGTTTATTGTTACTAATCCCAAACAGAACATGATCATACTCATATTCAGAAAGCCCATTATCAAATTCAGCTTGATATATAAATGAAAATACTTCATTTAAATTTGCCTTAATACCCATTTCTTCAACAAGTCTTTTTTTTGCGGACTCAACTAAGCTTAAATTTTCTAGAGGATGACTACAACAAGTATTTGTCCATAAATTACCAGAATGATATTTATTTGGTGCTCTCTTTTGTAATAAAATTTCAAAAGAGTCATTGAATATAAAAATTGAAAAAGCTCTATGTAATAAATTTTTCTTGTGAGCTAAAATTTTTTCTTCTAAACCTATTTGATTATTATTTTCATCAACTAAAATAACATAGTCATTCATTTATAAACAATTATGCTTCTCCTTTTGCCCCAAAACTAATTGGAAACACCTCTTTTTTAAAATTCTTAATTTCTCCAAAAGAAGATTCAAATTTATTTAAATTTTCATCAAGAGCTTTAATGAATTTTTTTACGTGTTCAGGGGTTAAAATTATTCTAGATCTAACTTTAGCCTTAGTTGTACCAGGCATGACGTTGATAAAATCTAAAACAAACTCAGTTGGAGAATGATTAACAATAACAAGATTAGAATAAGAACCTTGAGCTATACTTTCATCAAGCTCAATATTGATATTTTTGTTTGAAGGATTATTCTTCTTCATTGAATCGAATTCTTTTGCTTTCTAATAGATCTTCGTATTCATCAACATAACCTACAATTATATCATCATATTCGCGATTTCCAGTTCCTGCAGGAATCTTGTGTCCAACAATTACGTTTTCTTTAAGACCCTCAAGATTATCTACTCTACCATTAACAGCAGCTTCATTCAGTACTTTAGTTGTTTCTTGGAATGATGCAGCTGAAATAAATGATTTCGTTTGTAGAGAGGCTCTAGTTATTCCCTGTAAAATTGGAAAACCTGTAGCATTTATTGCATCACGAGCTACAACAAGTTCTTTATCTTCTCTTTTCAATAGTGAGTTCTCATCTCTTAATTCTCTAGCAGTAATAATTTGTCCCACTTTTAAATTTTCAGAATTACCAACAGATTCAATAACCTTTTTGCCAAATAAATTATCATTTTCAGTTATAAACTCGTTCTTATGAATAATTTGACCTTCTAAAAATATTGAATCTCCTGAATCTTGAATTTTAACTTTTTGCATCATTTGTCTAACTAAGACTTCAAAGTGCTTGTCATTAATTTTTACACCTTGCAATCTATAAACTTCTTGAACTTCGTTAACAAGATACTGCTGAACAGCAGAAGGACCTTTTATATTAAGTATATCATTTGGAGTAATTGAACCATCGGAAAGAGGCATACCAGCTTTTACAAAATCATTTTCTTGTACAAGAATTTGATTAGATAATTTAACAAGATATTTCTTAATCTCACCTGTTTTAGATTCTACAATAATTTCTCTATTTCCACGTTTAATTTTACCGAATGAAATGACTCCATCAATTTCACTAACGACAGCTGGATTTGATGGATTTCTAGCTTCAAAAAGTTCAGTAACTCTTGGAAGACCACCTGTAATATCTCCAGATTTTGCAGATTTTCTTGGTATTTTCACTAAAATTTTACCATTTTCAACTTTTTCTGCATCATCAACCATTATATGTGCTCCTACAGGTAAATTATAGGTTCTAATATTCTTTCCTTTATTATCATTAATTAATAGTGTTGGGATCAACTTTTTATTTCTACTCTCTGAAATAACTTTTTCTTTAAAACCTGTTTGCTCATCTATTTCAACCTGATAAGTAATACCTTGTTCTATATTTTCATATTGTACATTACCTCCAAATTCAGAAATTATCACTCCATTATATGGATCCCAAGAACAAACTACATCATCTTTTTTAATTTTTTTACCATTTTTAACTAAGATTGATGAACCGTAAGGAATAATATTTGAACTCAATACTACTCCAGATTTTTCATCAAGAACTTTAATTTCACAAGTTCTAGATATTACCAAATCAATAGCTTTACCGTCATTATCTTTAGTTTTAACAACCTTTAAGTCATCAATTTCAGTAACTCCATCAAATTTTGATATCAACTGATTTTCTTCAGAAATATTTCCTGCAATACCACCAACATGGAATGTTCTTAATGTAAGCTGAGTACCTGGTTCTCCAATTGATTGTGCTGCAACAACTCCTACAGCTTCTCCAATTTGAACCATTTTTCCAGTAGCGAGATTTCTTCCATAACACTTTACACATAAACCTCTTTTAGCTTCACATGTAAGTGGAGATCTAACATCAATTGAATCAATTGGTAATTTTTCAATCATTTCAACATCCATTTCAGTTATTTCTTGACCAGCGTTAATAAAGATCTCATTTGTTAATGGATTGTATACTTCATGTAATGACACTCTACCTAAAACTCTTTCACCAAGCGTTTCAACAACTTCTTCATTCTTTTTTAGAGCTTTCACAGAAACACCCCTTAAAGTATTGCAATCTTCAATGTTAATTATAACATCTTGTGCAACATCAACTAATCTTCTTGTTAAATATCCAGCATCAGCAGTTTTTAAAGCAGTATCGGCTAAACCTTTCCTTGCTCCGTGAGTTGAAATAAAGTATTCTAAAATTGATAAACCTTCTTTAAAATTAGATAGAATAGGATTTTCAATAATTTCCCCACCACCTGCACTAGCTTTTTTAGGTTTAGCCATTAAACCTCTCATACCAGTTAACTGTCTAATTTGTTCTTTTGATCCTCTTGCACCTGAATCTAACATCATGTAAACTGAATTGAAACCTTGTTGGTCTTCTCTAATCCTTTTCATTGCTAATTCTGTCAAGGAAGCGTTTGAAGATGTCCAAACATCAATAACTTGATTATATCTCTCATTATTGGTAATTAAACCCATATTATAATTTGAAATTATAGAATCAACTTCTTTGTTTGCAGAATCAATCATTGTATGTTTTTCATTTGGAATGATTATATCTCCCAAACTAAAAGATAAGCCTCCTTTAAATGCAAAAGTGAATCCCATTTCTTTAATTTTATCAAGAAAATCTGCAGTTTCAGGTACACTTGTTAGTTTAAGAATTCTACCAATAATATCTCTTAAGGATTTCTTTGTAAGTACTTCATTGATGTAACCAGCTTTTTCAGGAACAACTTCATTAAATAAAACTCTTCCAACTGTTGTCTCAATGAGTTTCATTTCTAATTCATCATTATCGTTTAAATCATTTGCTCTAACCTTGATTGATGCATTTAAATCAGCTTTATTCTCATTAAAGGCAATTTTAACCTCTTCAAAAGAATAAAAAACTAATCCTTCACCTTTAACGATCATTTCTTTAGTAGACTTTTTTTCTTTTGTCATATAATATAATCCAAGAACCATATCTTGCGATGGAACAGTTATTGGAGATCCATTAGCAGGATTTAAAATATTATGGGATGCTAACATCAATAATTGTGACTCTAATATAGCCTCTGGTCCAAGTGGAAGATGAACTGCCATTTGATCACCGTCAAAGTCAGCGTTAAATGCAGTACAAACTAAAGGATGTACTTGAATTGCTTTACCCTCAATTAATATTGGTTGAAATGCTTGAATACCCAACCTGTGCAAGGTTGGAGCTCTATTTAATAAGACAGGGTGACCTTTAAGAACATTTTCTAAAATATCCCAAACTAAAGGTTCTCTCATATCAATAATTTTTTTTGCAGACTTAACAGTCTTTACAATTCCTCTTTCAATTAATTTTTTTACAATAAAAGGCTTATAAAGTTCAGCTGCCATATCTTTAGGCAAACCACATTCATAAAGTTTTAAAGTTGGACCACCTACAATTACGGATCTAGCAGAGTAATCAACTCTTTTACCAAGAAGGTTTTGTCTAAATCTACCTTGTTTACCCTTTAAAGAATCTGAAAGTGATTTTAAAGGCCTATTTGCCTCAGTCTTTACAGCAGAAGATTTTCTAGTGTTATCGAATAAAGAGTCTACAGATTCTTGTAACATTCTTTTTTCATTTCTTAATATGACCTCAGGAGCTTTAATTTCAACTAATCTTTTAAGTCTGTTATTTCTAATTATAACTCTTCTGTATAGATCATTAAGATCTGAAGTTGCAAACCTACCTCCATCAAGGGGAACAAGTGGTCTTAGTTCTGGTGGAATGACTGGAATAGCCTTCAAAATCATCCATTCTGGCTTATTCTCTTTTGTAAGATTTGCTTCTCTTAAGGACTCAACAACTTGTAACCTTTTAAGAGCTTCTGTTTTTCTTTGTTTTGAAGTTTCATTATTTGCCTTGTGTCTCAGTTCATAAGAAAGCTCATCTAAATCAATTCTTGATAAAAGCTCTATCAAACATTCAGCACCCATTTTAGCAATAAATTTTTGAGGGTCATTATCATCTAAAAATTGATTTTCTGGTGGTAACTTTTCTAAAATATTTAAATATTCTTCCTCAGTTAAAAAATCCATTTTATTTAATGGATTACCCTCTTGATCTAAAGCTGCACCAGGCTGAACAACAACATATCTTTCATAATAAATTATCATATCCAACTTTTTCGTTGGAAGACCAAGCAGATAACCTATTTTGTTAGGCAATGATCTAAAATACCATATATGGGCAACTGGAACTACGAGATTAATATGTCCCACTCTATCTCTTCTAACTTTTTTTTCAGTTACTTCAACACCACATCTATCACAAACAATTCCCTTATATCTTATTCTTTTATATTTTCCACAGGCACATTCATAATCTTTGACAGGACCAAAAATTCTTTCACAAAATAAGCCATCTCTTTCAGGCTTATGAGTTCTATAATTAATAGTTTCAGGCTTAAGAACTTCACCTCTTGATGAGGCTAATATAGTTTCAGGGGAAGCTAATCCTATTGAAATTTTATTAAATTTTTTTGTTTTATTTAATTCCATATGTGATATATATTTATTCTTCTAATCTTATATCTAAGCCTAAACCTTTAAGTTCATGCATTAATACATTAAATGACTCGGGTAAACCTGAATCAGGCATTCTTTCTCCTTTAACAATAGCCTCATAGGCTTTAGCACGTCCTATTACATCATCAGATTTGATTGTTAAAATTTCTTGTAGAGTACTAGATGCACCATAAGCCTCTAGTGCCCAAACTTCCATTTCTCCAAATCTCTGGCCACCAAATTGAGCTTTACCTCCCAATGGTTGTTGTGTTATTAAAGAGTATGGTCCAATCGATCTTGAATGCATTTTATCTTCAACCATATGCCCAAGCTTAAGCATATAGATGACTCCAACAGTAGCAGGTTGATCAAATTTTTCACCTGTTCCACCGTCATATAAATAAGTATTACCATACCTAGGAACACCTGCTTCATCAGTTAAAGAGTTTATTTCATCAATTGTAGCTCCATCAAAAATTGGAGTGGAGAATTTTTTTCCTAGATTTAAACCAGCCCAACCTAAAACAGTTTCATAAATTTGGCCAATGTTCATTCTTGACGGAACACCAAGTGGATTCAATACGATATCTACTGGAGTTCCATCTTCTAGGAATGGCATATCTTCTTGCCTTACAATTCTAGCAACGATACCCTTGTTACCATGTCTACCAGCCATTTTATCTCCAACTTTTAACTTTCTTTTTTTAGCAACATATACCTTTGCTAACTTCATTATACCTGGTGGTAACTCATCACCAACAGAAATAGTAAACTTTTCTCTTCTCAACATTCCTTGTAGGTCGTTCTCCTTTATTTTATAATTATGAAGAAGAGTTGATACTAGATTATTTACTTTCTTGTCAACGCTCCAAATGGAATCCATTAAGTGTGTATAATCATCAATTTGATTCAAAAGTTTTAAAGAATACTTTTTTCCTTTTGGAATTAATTCTTCGCCAAGATCATTAAAAATACCTTGACAAGTTTTTCCGTTAATAATTGAATAGAGTTTTTCAATCATCTTACTTTTTAAATCTTGAAATAAAGTGTCGTAATCGCTTTCAAGTTTTTTAAGTTGATCTTTATCTTCAGCTCTTTTTCTCTTATCTTTTATAGTTCTTGTAAATAATTTTTTATCGATAACGATACCATTCAAAGATGGAGGAGCTTTCAAAGATGCATCTTTAACATCACCTGCCTTGTCTCCAAAAATAGCACGTAGTAACTTTTCTTCAGGCGTAGGATCAGATTCACCCTTTGGAGTTATTTTTCCAATAAGGATATCTCCAGATTTAACTTCAGCCCCAATTCTAATCATTCCATTTTCATCAAGCTCACTAGTAGCTTCTTCACTAATATTAGGAATATCACTTGTTAATTCTTCCATACCTAGTTTAGTATCTCTGACATCTAAAGAATATTCATCAATATGCACTGATGTAAAATAATCATCTCTAACAACTTTTTCAGAAATAACTATGGCATCCTCAAAATTATACCCTTTCCAAGGCATAAATGCAACCTTAAGATTCCTTCCTAATGCTAACTCACCAGCTTTTGTGGCATAACCTTCACACAGTACTTGTCCTTTAGAAACTTTATCTCCTTTCTTTACGATAGGAGTTAAATTTATACAGGTACCTTGATTTGTCTTTCTAAACTTAATTAAAGAGTAAGTTTTTTCATCAGATTCAAAACTTGTTAGCTTTTGATCTTTAGTCATATCATACATGATTGTGATTTTTTGTGAATCAACATATGTTACTTTTCCGTCCATATCAGCATTCAAAAGAACTCTAGAATCTGAGGCAACTTGTTTTTCCAAACCAGTACCAACAATCGGTGACTCAGGTCTCATTAAGGGAACAGATTGTCGCATCATGTTAGATCCCATCAAAGCTCTGTTTGCATCATCGTGCTCCAAAAATGGAATTAAAGAGGCAGAAATCGATGCAATTTGATTTGGAGCAACATCGACATAATTTACATCATTAGGTTCAACAACAGGATAATCTGCTTCAAGTCGTGCAATAACCTTTTTATCTAAAATCTTACCGTCTTTATCTCTGTTAATGTTTGCTTGAGTTATATATTTTCCCTCCTCTTCTTCTGCTGATAAATACTTGATATTTTTGAGGTCAATTTTACCTTTTTCAACTTCTCTGTAAGGAGTTTCAATAAAACCTAAGTTATTGACTTTAGCAAATACACTTAATGATGAAATTAATCCAATATTTGGACCTTCAGGTGTTTCAATTGGGCATAATCTACCATAATGTGTATAATGAACATCTCTAACTTCAAATCCAGCTCTTTCTCTTGATAAACCTCCTGGCCCTAATGCTGAAAGCCTTCTTTTATGAGTTAGTTCAGCTAATGGGTTTGTTTGATCCATAAATTGAGATAACTGGTTAGTTCCAAAGAATGTATTAATTACTGACGATAAAGTTTTAGCATTTATTAAGTCAATTGGTGTAAATACTTCGTTATCTCTAACATTCATTCTCTCTCTAATAGTTCTAGCCATTCTTGAAAGGCCAACCCCAAATTGACCTGAGAGTTGTTCCCCAACTGTTCGGACTCTTCTATTAGATAAGTGATCTATATCATCAATTTCAGATTTTGAATTTATTAATTCAATAAGAAATTTTATTATTGTAATTATATCTTGTTTCGTTAGAACTAGGTTCTCCATATCAATATCAAGACCTAATTTTTTATTCATTCTATATCTACCAACTTCACCCAGATTATATCTTTGTTCAGAGAAAAATAACTTATCAATTATTCCTCTGGCAGTTTCTTCATCTGGCGGTTCAGCATTTCTCAGTTGACGATATACATGTTCTATAGCTTCTTTTTCTGAATTAGTAGGGTCTTTTTGTAAAGTATTATGAATTATAGCGTACTCAGACTTATCATCAAATTCTTTATTAATTAATACAGATTTAGTATTTGATTCTAAAATTAATTCAATATTTTCCTTATCTATAATTGTATCTCTATCAAGTATTACTTCATTTCTTTCAATAGAAATAACCTCACCAGTATCCTCATCAACAAAATCTTCATACCAAGAATTTAAAACTCTTGCAGCAAGTTTTCTTCCAGAAATTTTCTTGAGAGCTGACTTTGAAACTTTAACTTCTTCAGCTAAATCAAATATTTCTAAAATATCTTTATCTCTCTCATATCCAATAGTTCTTAATAGAGTTGTTACAGGCAACTTTTTCTTTCTATCGATGTAAGCATACATAACACCATTAATATCAGATGAAAACTCAATCCAAGAACCTTTGAATGGAATCACTCTTGCAGAGTATAGTTTAGTTCCATTAGCATGAAATGATTGTCCAAAAAAGACACCTGGAGATCTATGCAGTTGAGAAACTACTACCCTCTCGGCACCATTAATAATGAAAGTACCACTAAGTGTCATGTAAGGAATAACTCCAAGATATACATCTTGAACGATTGTTTCAAAATCTTCGTGTTCTGGATCTGTACAATACAGCTTAAGTCTTGCCTTTAATGGAACACTGTAGGTTAAACCTCTTTCAATACATTCCTGTGTTGAATATCTTGGAGGATCAACAAAGTAGTCCAAAAATTCTAGAACAAACTGATTTCTAGCATCAGAAATTGGAAAATTTTCCAAAAAGGTTTTGTACAAGCCTTCATCACTTCTTTCGTTGGACTTTGTTTCTAATTGAAAAAAGTCTTGGAATGATTTAACCTGAATATCCAGAAAATCCGGATAATTCGGGATATCAGCTGATGTGGCAAAATTTACTCTATTAGATAAACTCATGAAAATATTTTTAGTTAAAGAACGATTAAATTTTAAGCTTTAAAGCTTAAAAAAGTGAGATGTGAATTTATTTTAATTCAACCTCAGCACCTGCTTCTTCTAAAGAAGTTTTGAAGCCTTCAGCTTCATCCTTAGAAACATCTTCTTTAATGTTACTAGGTGCGTTATCTACAAGTTCTTTAGCCTCTTTAAGACCTAATCCTGTAAGTTCTTTAACTAATTTTACAACAGCTAATTTTGAACCACCTGCTGCTTTTAATACAACAGTAAATTCAGTTTTTTCGTCAGCTGCATCAGCTCCTGCTGCAGCTCCTGCTGCACCTGCTACAGCAACTGGTGCTGAAGCTGCTGGTTCTATACCGTATTCTTCTTTAAGAATATCAGCAAGCTCACTAACTTCTTTAACTGTTAAGTTTACTAATTTTTCTGCAAAATCTTTTAAATCTGCCATTTTATAAAATTTAAGTTATGTTATTAATTATCATCATTTTTTTCAGAAAGTGTTTTTAAAACACCACTGATTTTACTACCACTTGACTTTAAAGCGGATATTAAGTTTTTAGCTGGTGACTGAATTAATGAAATTATTTCTCCAATTAATTCTTCTTTAGATTTAATGTCAACTAGTGAATCTAGCATATCATCACCTAAATAGATTGATTCTTCTACAAACGCACCTTTCAAGATTGGTTTTTCAGATTTTTTTCTAAAATTCTTAATAACCTTGGCTGGAGCATTACCAACTTCTGAATACATTAATGCCGTATTACCCTTTAATACCGACTTAAGTTCGCCGAAATCCTTTTCAACTTCCTCCATAGCTTTTACAAGCAATGTATTTTTAACTACTGATAGTTTTATATTAGATTTGAAACAAGCTCTTCTAAGTTTAGAAGTTAGATCAGCGTTCAATCCAGAACAATCAGTTAAATATATATTAGAACTATTATCAAGTTCGGACTTGATAGAGTTAATCATATTATTTTTTTCTTCTCTTGTCATTTTATATAATGTTTGTGTCCACTTTAATTCCTGGACTCATTGTACTAGACATTGAAATACTTTTTAGATAATTACCTTTTGATGATGAAGGTTTTATCTTAACAATGTGGTCAATTACTTCTTTTGCATTTTGGTAAATTTTATCAGAATCAAATGAGGCTTTTCCAATTGATACATGAACAATTCCATTTTTATCTACTTTAAAATCTATTTTACCTGCTTTAACTTCCTCAACAGCTTTACCAACATTCATAGTAACGGTACCTGTTTTTGGATTTGGCATTAACCCTCTTGGTCCTAAAACTTTTCCAAGAGGTCCCAATTTACCCATAACACTGGGCATAGTTATAATCACATCGACGTCGGTCCAACCATCTTTAATTTTTTTAATATAATCATCTAATCCTACCATATCTGCACCAGCTTTTTTAGCCTCCTCTTCTTTGTCAGGTGTGACAATAGCTAAAACTTTTACATCTTTACCCGTTCCATTAGGAAGACTTACAACACCTCTTACATTTTGATCAGCTTTTTTTGGATCAACACTTAGATTTACAGCTATATCTATTGAAGAATCAAACTTCAATTTTGAAAAACTTTTAATTAAATCTGAAGCTTCTTTTAAACTATAAAGTTTATCCTTATCATATTTCTCAAGAGAACTCTTCCTATTCTTAGTTAATTTTGCCATAATAAATTATTAAAAGGGTGATTGACCTTTAACATTTAATCCCATGGATCTAGCTGTACCCGCAACCATTTTCATCGCAGATTCAACAGTAAATGCATTTAAATCTACCATCTTATCCTCAGCAATTTTTCTAATTTGATCCCATGAAACAGAAGCTACTTTGATCCTATTAGGTTCACCAGAGCCTTTTTTGACTTTAGCAGCTTCAAGTAATTGAGCTGCAGCAGGTGGTGTTTTTATAACAAACTCAAATGATTTATCTGCGAAAACAGATATAACAACAGGAACTACTTTTCCAGGTTTGTCTTGAGTTCTAGCATTAAATTGCTTACAAAACTCCATTATATTAACACCAGCAGCACCTAATGCAGGGCCTACAGGAGGAGAGGGATTAGCTGCTCCACCCCTAATCTGCAATTTTAAAACTTTTTGTACTTCTTTTGCCATTAGTATAAATTTTATTTTTAAGAGTGGAAGCCACTTAAAAATGATTTACTCGTAACAATTATATTTTTTCAACCTGCATATATGATAATTCAAGTGGAGTTTTACGTCCAAATATTTTTACCATAACCTCTAATTTTCTTTTTTCCTCGTTTACTTTTTCAATGTTTCCATTAAAACCGTTAAAGGGTCCATCAATAACTTTAATACTTTCACCAATAGTAAATGGAATTGCAACATTTTCACCTTGCATTGATAACTCATCAACCTTACCTAACATTCTGCTAACCTCATTATTTCTAAGAGGAATAGGCTCTCCACCTTTCGTTTCTCCCAAGAATCCTAAAATATTAGGAAAAGATCTTATGATATGAGGAATTTCACCAGTAAGGTTTGCTTTGATCATAATATATCCAGGAAAATAAACTTTTTCCTTGCTAACTTTCTTGCCATTTCTAATTTGAATAACCTTTTGTGTTGGAACAATTATGTCTTCTACAAAAGAATCAATTTTCAATCTTTTAATCTCTCCTTCAATATAAGTCTTGATCTTATTCTCCTGACCACTTATAGCTCTAATAACATACCACTTATTTTCTTTTACTTCAGTCATCACTTTAATAAATCAAAATATATTTCAAAAACTTCAGATAAAAATGTATCTGCTAACCAAATAATTAAGGCAAATATTACAGAAAAAACAAAAACTACAACAGTCATTTTCTGAAGTTCCATCAGAGGAGTCCATGTGACATGACCTTTTAATTCTTCAAAAGAATCTTTTACGTAGTTAATTATTTCACCCATTACCTTTTTCTAGCACGGGTTGAGAGACTCGAACTCCCGACACCTGGTTTTGGAGACCAGTGCTCTACCAACTGAGCTAAACCCGTTTGTGTTGAGAATCTTATCAATCAAACCGAATAAAAATAAAGGTTAGTTTCTAACCTTTATTTTTATTAAAATTTAATCTAAAATTTCTGTTACCTGACCAGCACCTACTGTTCTACCACCCTCTCTAATCGCAAATCTTAATCCTACATTACATGCAATAGGCTGGATTAAATCAACAGTTATAGTTAGGTTATCACCAGGCATTACCATTTCAACTCCACTTGGAAGCTCGATATTTCCAGTAACATCAGTCGTTCTAACATAAAACTGAGGTCTATAATTATTGTGGAAAGGAGTGTGTCTACCACCCTCTTCTTTTTTCAATATATATACTTCAGCTTTAAATTTCTTATGAGGTTTTACTGAACCAGGTTTACATATTACCATTCCTCTACCGATATCAGTTTTTTCAATACCTCTTAAAAGAATACCAACATTATCACCTGCCTCGCCTCTATCTAATATTTTTCTAAACATTTCAACACCAGTAACAGTAGATGCAAGCTTTTCAGCTCCCATACCAATTATGTCAACTGTGTCTCCTGTGTTCGCAACACCACTTTCAATTCTACCTGTTGCTACAGTTCCTCTACCAGTAATAGAAAAAACATCTTCGATTGGCATTAAGAAATCTTTATCAACTTCTCTTTTAGGAAGCTCAATCCAAGTATCAACAGAATCCATAAGCTTTGAAACTGTTTCAACCCATTTTTCTTCCCCATTAAGTGCTCCTAATGCTGATCCAAGAATAACGGGCGTATTATCGCCGTCATATTTATAAAAAGTCAATAAATCTCTAACTTCCATTTCTACAAGTTCAAGTAGTTCTTCATCATCAACTTGATCTGCTTTATTTAAGAAAACGACAATTCTTGGAATACCAACTTGTCTTCCTAAAAGTATGTGCTCTCTTGTTTGAGGCATAGGGCCATCAGTTGCAGCAACAACCAATATAGCACCATCCATTTGAGCAGCACCAGTTACCATATTTTTTACATAATCTGCGTGACCTGGACAATCTACGTGAGCATAATGTCTAGATGCAGTTTGATATTCAACATGAGATGTGTTGATAGTTATTCCTCTTTCTTTTTCCTCAGGAGCGTTGTCAATTTGATCAAAGCTTTTAAGTTCTGAAAGACCTTTTCCAGCAAGCACTGTTGTGATAGCTGCAGTAAGGGTAGTTTTACCGTGATCTACATGTCCAATTGTACCAATGTTAAGATGGGGTTTTGAACGATCAAAAGTTTCCTTAGCCATAATTTTTGAATTTTTTTGTTTATAAATGCGCGCAAATATAACGATTTTCTCATTAAAAATTCAAATTATTTTTATTTTTTAATGACAGGTAATCTTTAGTAGTAAAATTTTTTAATTAGTTAGCTCTTTTTTTAACTATAAATAGGCCAGAATTAATATCACTAATTAAGATGTTTTCACTATTAAAAAATGGATAAACATTCCAGGCTCCATTGAAAGCTTCAATTTCTTGCCCTTTTTTACCAGTATGATCACCTGGATCACTCCATCTTGGTAAACTTAAATTAAATGTATTATGATCGTGATCTTCAATGTGTGTGTCAAAAAAACCAATTTCAGTAAAGTTTTTTTGTTCAATATTAATAATATCAATTACTCTCATTCCTGATGTATAACTAGCTAAGTAAAATTTACTTCCAACTACATACCCATTGTGGTCAATAGCTTCATTATCAGATAAATAGTTGAAATGTAAAACAGGATTATCCAAATCTGAAACATCAATTACAATAGTTCTAGTTTTTACATTTTCTTTTAAAACCCATGGCCTAACAGATTGGTCCAATTCGTCTAATTCATCACCAAGAAGAGCATATCTATGGTCTTCTGTCAACCAAGACTGATGAGTGTATTCATCATCATAAAAAAATTGGCTAATTAATTCTGGATTATTTTTATCCGTAACATCAACAAAAACAACTTTTGTCTCATTACTTCCCATGTAAATTTCTTTACCATAATGATCACTATCAGGTCCTTTATAATTAACTATCTGGGCATCATGGGAATATCCATATTCAGATAATTGAAGTTCAAGAACAGGAGCTAATGGATTGCTAATGTTAAGAGCATGAATTCCCACAGGGTCATTACTACTTCCAGCACCAGCAGTGTAGGCATAACCAGAGTCGGTATTAATAGCAATATTGTGAGAATGGCCATAGCCACTGTAAACATAATCAGCTGTAAAGTTTTGCTTGGAGTCTAAACCTCTTAATTGCTTTAGATCAAATACTTGCATTCCATGGCCTGCAGCTTCACTAACTATAAAAACATGATCATTATAAACTTTTAAGTCCCTCCAAGAACTAGGGACGGTAGCGGTAGGAATTTTACCTAAATAAAGTGGAGCGGTTGGTATACTTATATCAACAATTGCAGTACCATTATCAAGTCCCATTAATGCATACTCTTTTCCAGTTGACGAGTCTGTCCAACCCCAAGAATCATTACCTGAATCAGCATTCATTTCATCAAGTGATACATATCCCATTAAATCATATCCATCACACTCATACTCATATTCTTGACTATTTAAAGTGAACTTAGCGTGCCCATCAATACATTCAGCCAATGGACTTGTGCTCGCGGCAGGTTCATATTTTTCATATTTACATGAAAAAATGAACAATATTGATAATAAATATATAATTCTCACAATTATTAAAATTACAAAAACCAAGCCAACATTGGCACAAGTTTATACATTCTACTAAAAGTAGTTATATAGTTTATAGATGATATGTTCTAAAGTGATTTAAGCTAAAGTAACGTTGATAGCGGCTTTCCCTTTTCTTCCTTCACCTTCCTCGAAATTTACTTTATCACCGTCTTTGATTGTTACTCCTTCTAAAGCTGTTGCATGAACAAATATATCCTCACCGCTTTCGTCGTTAGTAATAAAACCAAAACCTTTAGATACATTGAAAAATTTTACTGTTCCTGTCATTTTGAATTAATTTTCAGCAAATCTATACTTTAATTTGAATTATTTCTAATTTTTTTAAAAAAATAATAATTAAAAAGAAATATCTCGCTTTATAAAATTATAAAAAAGAACAATTTGAGCCAATGCCGAGAGTTGAACTCGGGACCTTTTCCTTACCAAGGAAACGCTCTACCCCTGAGCTACATCGGCTTGAAGTTGAGCGGGAGACCGGGTTCGAACCGGCGACATTCAGCTTGGAAGGCTGACGCTCTACCAACTGAGCTACTCCCGCTTTTGTTGGTGGTTGTGGGGAGAGCAGGATTCGAACCTGCGAAGGTAAAACCAACAGATTTACAGTCTGTCCTCGTTGGCCGCTTGAGTATCTCCCCAAAATCTGAGCCGATGGAGGGACTCGAACCCACGACCTGCTGATTACAAATCAGCTGCTCTAGCCAGCTGAGCTACATCGGCGATTTTAGCGATCGCAAATGTATTTAATTATTTTTTTTTAATCAATAATATTGGATTTTTATTTTAACCTAATTCTCTTGGATGACTTTTATTGTAGTCATTAACAATCTTTGGAAGTTTAATTTTTGTATAAATCTGAGTAGAAGAAAGTGAACTATGTCCTAATATTTCTTTAATAGTGTTTATGTCTGCACCATTATTTAACATGTGTGTTGCAAAAGTGTGTCTTAGTACATGGGGGCTTACTTTTACTTTGCTGGAAACTAGACGAAAGTATTTATTGATCAATCTGTAAACAGTTGATACACTTATTTTTTTTAATTTTTTTGTTTCAAATAAATACTTAGAATTATTATTATTACTTATGAAATTTTTTAAATTTTTTGAAAGTGATGGAAGTATGGGTATCAATCTTTCTTTGCTTCTTTTACCCAAAATTTTAATTAAACCTTCCTTAAGAAAAATATCTTGAATTTTTATGTTAATTAACTCTTCCCTTCTTAATCCAGTTGAGTAAAATATTTCAATTATTAGCTTATCACGATCACTTATTTTAGAATCATTAAAGTTTTCAAATACTTGCATTATTTCATCCTCTGAAAATGGAATAACAATTTTTGAAGAGCTTTTTAAATTCTTGTGTCCTTTTAGTGGAGATGATTCAATAATATCAATATTTACTAAAAAATTAAAATATGATTTTAATGATGCTATTTTTCTATTAATTGACGTTTTTGAATACCTCTTTTCAGACAGAGAAACTATCCATTGTCTAATAAATGAATAATTAATTTCATTGGATATTTTACAATCATTTTGAGCTAAAAATTTTTCAAAAACTTTAACGTCCCGTAAATATGCAGAAACAGTATGTTTAGAAAAGTTTTTTTCGTAACTAAGATAATCCTCATACTTATCAAATAACATGATATGGTTATTTAATGCTAAAGTAATGAATATATAAGATTAGAGATTTGCTTCTTTATCTCTTAATTTTTGAATGTAAGAAGCTTTAATAATTTTATCCCTATTCTTTACAGATGGTTTAGTGAAAGCTTGTCTTTCACGAATAGATTTAAGTTTTCCAGTTTTATCAAACTTTCTTTTGAACCTTTTTATGGCTTTATCAATACTTTCTCCTTCTTTTACTGGTATAATTAACATAATTATTATTTAAGCGAGGCAAATATAATATTTAAATACAAAAAAGAATTTATTTTGATAAAATTTTTCTAGAAATAACAAGTTTTTGGATTTCGCTTGTACCTTCTCCAATAGTACAAAGCTTAGAATCACGATAAAACTTTTCAACTGGAAAATCTTTTATATATCCATATCCTCCAAAAATTTGAACTGCTTCACTTGATACCTTAACACATAACTCAGATGAATAAAGTTTACACATTGCACTAATTTCAGTTACTGGTTCATTATTATTAATAATATGACATGCCTTGTGAATTAATAATTCAGATGCTTCAATTTCAGTTGCTATTTCAGCTAATTTAAATGAGATTGCTTGAAATGAACTTATTGGTTTGCCAAATTGAATTCTTTCATTAGAATATTTAAGAGCTGCTTCATATGCTCCTTTGGCAATACCTAATGATAATGCAGCGATTGAAATTCTTCCACCATCCAATATTTTCATGGATTGTTTAAATCCATCACCAACGTTTCCAATACGATTTGAATCATCTACTATACATTCATCAAAGATCATTTCAGCAGTTTCAGAGGCACGCATGCCTAATTTATTTTCTTTTTTTCCAGCTGAAAGACCTCTCATTCCTTTTTCAACAATAAAGGCAGTTGCATTATTCTTTTCTCCAACTAGCCCAGTTCTAAAAATTACAATAGCAACATCCCCAGATTTTCCGTGAGTAATAAAATTTTTAGTTCCGTTAAGAATCCATTTATTACCCTTTTTTACAGCTGTAGAAGCCATTTTACTAGCATCTGAACCAGTATTAGGCTCAGTTAAACCCCATGCACCAACAAGTTTTCCAGAGGCAAGACCAGGTAGCCACTTTTTGATTTGATCTTCATTTCCAAATTTCAGTAAATGGTTTGTACAAAGAGAATTGTGAGCAGCAAGAGATAAACCAATTGATGGGTCTATTTTTGATACTTCTTCAATTACCGCAACATATTCATGGTAACCAAGTCCTGATCCACCATATTCTTCTGGAACTAACATTCCCATAAAACCATATTCGCCTGATTTTACTAAAACTTCCTTTGGAAAATGTTGATTTTCATCCCAATCTAATACATATGGTTTAATATATTGAAGGGCAAAATCTCTAGCACTTTCTCTAATAATTTTTAACGATTGTCCACTTCCAAAAATGTTTTCTATTTCACTTTTAATCTTCATTACTTAATTATTTATTTTTTTATTACTTCTAAATATTTTGTTAATTGTTGTTTAACAACTGGGAATAATATATATAAACCAACCATGTTAGGAAATACCATTGCAAAAATCATTGCATCAGAAAATGCCCATATTGAATTCATACTAGCTGCTGATCCTATTATTATAAATGAAAGGAATAGCAATTTATATGTTAAATCAGATTTTTCTCCTCTTCCAAATAAATATTTCCATGACTGAAGACCATAATATGACCACGAAATCATTGTTGAAACAGCAAATAAAACTACCGCTACAGTTAAAAATATACCAGAGTAAGGAATATATTCAGCAAAAGCTTTTGATGTAATTCCTGCACCTTCATACATTATACCATCAATCATTACTCCCCCATCTTGTCCACCATAAGTGAAAACTCCAGTTGAGTTAAATGTGATTATTACAAGAGCCGTCAATGTACATATTACGACTGTATCAATGAAAGGTTCCAGCAATGCAACTAAACCCTCAGAGGCAGCATACTTGGTTTTAACTGCTGAATGAGCAATTGAAGCTGAACCAACTCCTGCTTCATTAGAAAATGCAGCTCTTTTAAATCCAATCATCAACACTCCAATAAATCCACCTACCCCAATCGCTGTTGGATTGAATGCCTCTCTGACAATTAAAGCAATTGCGTCGTCAAGAAAACTAAAATTAATTAATAATATGTATAAACATGCAACAATATATAAAACAGCCATAAAGGGTACAATTTTTTCAGTAACGGATGCAATTCTTTTTATACCTCCAATAATAATTATACCAACGACTATTGCTAAAACTATGCCAATCACAGCTCCTGAAAAAGTAGATTCAAAACCTAATAAATCTTTTAAAACTATAGCAGCTTGATTAGCTTGTGCTGCATTACCTCCTCCAAAAGAACCACCAATACAGAAAATTGCAAAGAAAATAGCTGATATCTTTCCAAGTGTTGCAAAACCTTTTTCTTTAAGTCCTTTACTTAAATAGTACATTGGACCACCATATACTACACCATTTTCATCGACATCACGATAGTGAACACCAAGAGTACATTCAACAAATTTTAGTGACATTCCCATCAATCCACAAACAATCATCCAGAAAGTTGCTCCTGGTCCACCAAGTGCAATTGCTAAAGCAACACCAGCTATATTACCATTTCCAACAGTTCCGGAAACTGCTGTTGTTAGTGCTTGAAAGTGAGATACTTCTCCTTCCTTTGAGGAGTTTTCATCTTTTTCAACTTCATCATATTTTCCTCTAACAACATTAATTGATGTTAAAAAGTATCTAATATTTGGAAAAACGAAATACAACGTAAAAAATAAAGCACTACCAACTAAAAGATATATTACAAAGGGATTTTCACCAATTGAGAAGAAAATAACTTCACTAAAAAAATCAGACACAGGCTGAAACGCTTCATCAATCCTTTGATCTAAACCTTTTTCTTGTGAGAAAACAGGAAGGGAGAAGAGGGTAAAAAAGGTTAAAAGGAATATTTTTTTCATAAAAATTTATTTAATTATTTGATCTGTTTAATTTTCAAAGATCAAAAACTGAAGATCTCTTCGAATATACTATATCTTTAATTTTGATCCAAAAAGCTAACACTAAATAAAAGAAAAATCCAAGTCCCAAACCAAAAAAACTGCTGTAAATAAAAAATAATCTTACATGTTTGGATCTAATTCCTAAAAAATCTGCAAGTCTTGAACAAACTTTAAATCCATATTTTTCAAAGAAATGTCTAATTCTATCTAACAATTTCATAGCCATTTTCAATCCAACCTAAATATCCAGATTCTAAATTAAATACACTACTAAAACCTAACTCAGTCATAATTTCACAAGCAGCTAGGCTTCTTTTGCCAGATCTGCAATATACATAATATGACTTTTTTTTATCTAGTTCATGTAAAAACTTAACAAAGTTAGCAGCATTATAAAAATCTACATTTATAGAATCATTAAGATGTCCTTCGTCAAATTCATCTTTTGTTCTAACATCCAAGCAAAGAGCTTTGGAATCTGACTCTTGCTTTTTCTTCCATTCAGCTGGATTTAGATTCATCTTTAAAATTTGAAAACGCAAATTAAAAAACAAAATCAAAAAAATATCATTAATATGATTTTAATTGAAAAAAAATTATATTTGAATCATGAAAATCAATAAAATTAATTTTTGGTGGTGGTCTAAACTAAATGAATTGTTGCATTGATTTTAAATAAAAATATTTAATAAAGGCTTGTCAATGTGACAGGCCTTTTTTTTTTTATATGAAAAAATTAAAAACTATAAGAAAGAAAATTATTGTTGACACTATAACTCCTGTAAGTATATATTTAAAATTGAGGGATCAATTTACAAATACAATACTTCTTGAAAGCAGTGATTACATTGCAAAAGATAATAGTTACGCATACATATGCTGTAATCCAATTGCAAAGTTTTATGTGAAAAAAAATATGTTATTCAAAGAATTTCCTGATAATTCCAAAAAAGAAACAAAATTAACTTCCACAACAAATATTCTCTCTGAATTAGATGATTTTATGAGAACTTTTGAAATTGATGACAATTCAGTTGAAAGTAAAAAATATATTTCAAAAGGTTTATTTGGATACATGTCATATGATTCTATCAAGTTTTTTGAAAACATTGAAGTTGAAAATGATTCATATGGTGATGAAATACCAGAAATTTTTTACAGTTTCTATAGAGAGATAATTGTAATAAATACTTTCAATAATGAAGCTACATTAATCAGTCATTCAGGAGATATTGAGAAAATTAATACACTAGAAAAGTTAATAAAAACAAAAAAAACAAATGAATTTAGTTTTAAAATTGAAGGTGAAATAAAGTCAAATCTTAAAGACAATGAATATCTTGAAATGGTAAAAAAAGGTATAAAACATTGTTTTAGAGGTGATGTTTTTCAAATTGTTTTATCGAGAAAATTTTCTCAAAAATTCTCTGGAGATGAGTTCTGTGTTTACAGGCAACTTAGGTCAATTAATCCATCACCTTACTTATTTTATTTTGATTATGGAAATTTTAAAATTTTTGGAAGTTCACCAGAGGCTCAACTAGTTATCAAGGATGAGAAAGCAGAAATACATCCAATTGCAGGGACTTTTAAAAGGACAGGAAATGATTTGATTGACAGTAAAAAAGCAAAAAAACTTTTTCAAGATGAAAAAGAAAATAGTGAACATATGATGCTAGTTGATTTAGCCAGAAATGATTTAAGTAGATCTTGCAATAATGTTAAAGTTGAAAAAGATCGTGAAATTCAATTTTATTCTCATGTAATTCATTTAGTATCTAAAGTAACTGGAAAACTTAAGTCTATTTCTAAGAATATAATTGGAAATACATTTCCTGCAGGGACTCTCACTGGAGCACCTAAGCACAAGGCAATGAATCTAATTGAAAAATATGAAAAAAATAATAGATCGTTTTATGGTGGTGCTATAGGATTCATTGATTTTGAAAATAATTATAACCATGCTATTATTATAAGATCGTTTTTAAGTAAAGATCAAAATCTTTTTTTACAAGCTGGAGCAGGTATTGTTTCCAAATCTAATCCTGAAAATGAATTAAATGAAGTTTATAATAAAATTGGCGCACTTTTAAAAGCGCTTAAAAAAGCTGAAGAAATATGAATATAATAGTTATCGATAATTATGATTCTTTCACATATAATCTTGTCCACTATTTAGAAGATTTAGATTGCAAAGTAACTGTTAAAAGAAATGATAATATAGTGCTTGAATCAATTAATAATTATGATAAAATTCTTATTTCACCTGGACCAGGAATTCCAGATGAAGCTGGTATGACCAAAAAAATTATAGAAGAATTTTATGATAAAAAAAGTATTTTGGGAGTATGTTTAGGCCACCAAGCTATTGGTGAAGTTTTTGGAGGAAAATTAATTAATTTAAAAGATGTTTTTCATGGTGTTTCAACTGAAATTGAAATCACATCTGATGATCAACTATTTAAAAAAATTCCAAAAAAACTTAAAGTTGGACGTTATCATTCCTGGATTGTTAAAGATCTTGGAAAGAATTTAATTCCCTTAGCATTTGATGATAATAAAAATGTTATGGCTTTAAAAGTTAAAAACCATAATGTTTGGGGTGTTCAATTTCACCCTGAATCAATTCTCACTGAAAAAGGAAAAGATATATTAAAAAATTGGATTGAAGCAAAATGAAGAAAATATTAGAATATTTATTTAACTATAATAAGCTTAATTATGATCAAGCAAAAGAGATATTAATTGATATAACATCAAATAAGTATTCTCATTCTGAAATTGCTTCATTTATGACAATATATAAGATGAGGAACCCTTCAATTGAGGAGATGGAAGGTTTTAGAGATGCGCTATTGGAGCAGTGTATTAAAATTGACTTTGATGATTTTAACACTATTGATCTTTGCGGGACAGGTGGTGATGGGAAAGACACTTTCAACATATCAACGATTTCTTCATTTATTGTAGCTGGTTCTGGATTTAAAGTAACTAAACATGGAAACTATGGAGTATCGTCTAATTGTGGATCAAGCAATGTTTTGGAGTATCTAGGTGTAAAATTTTCAAATGATGAAAATCATCTTAAAAAATGTCTTGATCAATCAAATATTTGTTATTTACACGCACCTATTTTTCACCCTTCAATGAAAAATGTTGCTCCAATAAGAAAAGATCTTGGCTTTAAAACATTTTTTAATCTACTGGGGCCACTTGTAAATCCATCAAGCCCAAAAAACCAAATTACGGGTGTCTATAATTTAGAAATTGCTCGTCTTTATGGTTATATTTTTAAAAACACTAATAAAAATTTTTCTATAGTTTATTCTTTAGATGGATATGACGAAATTTCACTTACTGGAAGTTTTAAACTAATCAATAACTTTTCTGAGTTTATTTCTGACTGTAATTATTTTAAACTTCAAAAAACTACTGCTAAAGATATTTTAGGTGGAAAATCAATTGAAGATTCAGCAAATATTTTTAAAAATATTTTGAGTGGTAAGGGAACAAATAACCAAGTAAATGTTGTTTTGGCAAATTCTTCATTAGCAATTCAAACAATTACAAATAAAGATATTGATGAATGTATAGAAATTGCAAAGGAATCCATTGAAAGCGGTAAAGCTTACAGTTCATTGAAAAAATTAATTGAAGCATAATTATGGATATTCTTACAAAAATTATTAGTAAAAAAATAGATGAATTGAAATATTTGAGACAAAAGAAATCTATATCAGATCTTGAAAGATCTCATTTTTTCTCTAAAAAAAATAAATCTATTGTAAAAGCAATTAAAGAAAAAGAGATAAGCATAATTGCTGAACACAAAAGAAAATCACCATCGAAATCTGATATTAATCATCAAACACCATCTGAAAAAATAATAAAAGGATATGAAAAAGCTGGTGCTGCTGCAATCTCAATTTTAACTGAGAAAAATTTTTTTAATGGATCTGAAAATGATTTAATTAATGCAAAAAAAATAACGGAACTTCCAATATTAAGAAAAGACTTTATTATCAATGAATACCAAATAATTGAGTCTAAAGCTATTGGTGCTGATGGGATTTTATTAATAGCTGCATGTTTAGAAAAAAAAGATATTATTAGCTTATCAAAGCTTGCTAAGAGCTTAGGAATGGAAGTTTTAATAGAAATTCATAATGTAAGTGAACTTGAAAAGTCTTGCATTGATAGTATAGATTTAATTGGTGTAAATAATAGGAACCTTAAAACGTTTGATGTTAATATTCAGACTAGTATTGATTTAATTAATAAAATTCCATCAAATTATACAAAAATTTCAGAGAGCGGTATTAGTAAGCCAGTTGATATTATTAATTTGAAAAATAATGGATTTGATGGTTTTTTAATTGGTGAAACTTTCATGAAAACAAAAGATCCAGGCAAAAATCTATCAAACTTTATAAATGAAATAGAAAATGAAAATTAAAGTATGTGGTTTAAATAATCAAGATGATATTGATCAGTTAAATAATATAGATATTGATTTTTTGGGTTTTATATTCTATAAAAAATCGCCAAGGTTTGTCGATCATAAGATTAAAATTTCCAAAATTAATAAAGAAAAGGTTGGAGTTTTTGTTAATGAGAATCTTGAAAATATTATAGATAAAATTAAAGAGTATAATTTAACTTTTGTTCAACTTCATGGTGATGAAACACCAATGTTTTGTAAAAAAATTATGGATCACTGTAAGGTTATTAAAGCATTTAGAGTATCTGATGATTTTAATCTTGAAAAAACCACCAATTATATTGAAAATTGTGATTATTTTCTATTTGATACATTTACAAAAGATTATGGAGGTTCAGGTAAAAGATTTAATTGGGAAAAAATAAAAAATTTTAATTATAAAAAGTTTTTTTTAAGTGGTGGTATTAATTTAAATAGTATAAATGATATTTATACTTTAAAAAATGAAAATGATTTTTTATTTGGGATTGACATTAATAGTAAGTTTGAAATAAAACCAGGTAATAAAGACATAAATAAAATTAAAATATTAGTAAATAATTTAAGAAATGGAAAATTTTAACATATCTAAGGACGGTTTTTATGGGGATTTTGGAGGTGCTTTTATACCTGAAATGCTTCACCCCAATATAGAAGAGCTACAAAAAAACTATATAAAAATTTCAGAGTCTAGTGAATTTATAAAAGAATTTAATCAGCTTTTAAAAGATTATGTAGGTCGACCTACTCCACTCTATTTTGCAAAAAGATTATCTAAAAAATTTAATACAAAAATTTATTTAAAAAGAGAAGATCTTTGTCATACTGGTGCTCACAAAATAAATAATACTATTGGGCAGATTCTTCTTGCCAAAAAACTAGGTAAAAAAAGAATTATAGCTGAAACTGGAGCTGGACAACATGGTGTTGCTACGGCAACAGTTTGTGCATTAATGGGAGTTGAATGTATCATTTATATGGGAGAAATTGATATTACTAGGCAAGCACCAAATGTAGCTAGGATGAAGATGCTTGGAGCTAAAGTAAGACCAGCTAAATCGGGAAGTAAAACTTTAAAAGATGCAACTAATGAAGCTATCAGAGACTGGATTTCAAACCCAATTGACACTCACTATATAATTGGGTCTGTAGTTGGTCCACACCCATATCCTGATATGGTTGCTAGGTACCAATCTGTTATTGGTTATGAAACTAAAAAGCAACTAATTAAAGTTGAAAAAACTGAGAAACCAACCCATGTCATTGCCTGTGTTGGTGGAGGAAGTAATGCTGCTGGTTTATTTTATCCTTTTTTAAATGATAAAGATGTAAAAATAATATGTGTTGAAGCTGCTGGAAAAGGAGTAAATACAGGTGAAAGTGCCGCAACTTCTATTTTAGGAACTGAAGGAATTATTCATGGGTCAAAAACACTACTAATGCAAACAAATGATGGTCAAATTACAGAACCATATTCAATTTCAGCAGGGTTAGATTATCCAGGGATAGGTCCAATGCATGCAAATTTATTTAGAACTAAAAGAGGTGAATTTGTATCAATTGATGATAATGATGCAATGAAATGGGGATTGCTATTGTCTCAGATGGAAGGTATTATACCTGCTATTGAAACGGCTCATGCTTTTGCTGTACTAGAAAAAATGAAATTTAGTAAAAGTGATATTGTTATATTTAATTGTTCAGGTAGAGGAGATAAAGATTTAGATACATACATTAATTATTTTAAGTTATGAAAAAGTTTATTTTATTTTTTAGTACGCTAATTTTCCTAAACCTTACATCATGTGAATTTGAAAAACATGAAATAGCTAAAAGTGATAAAAAGAATGTTCTGTTTATTATGACAGATGATTTAAATACTGACTTGGGTTCCTATTATCATGATCAAGTAATAAGTCCTAATATTGATAATCTAGCTAATAATGGTTCTCTTTTTGAAAATGCTCATATACAATGGCCTCAATGTGGACAATCAAGAGCATCTTTTATGACAGGTATGTATTCAGATCAAACAAAGCACACAAAACTAAATGTTGATATTAGAACTACAATTCCGGATGTTGTAACACTTGGTCAAAGATTTAGACAAAGGGGTTATAAATCTGTCAGAATTGGAAAAATTTATCATTATGATAATCCAGGTTCAATTGGCACATCAAGTGCGGATGATATTCATACATGGGATTACACAATTAATCCATATGGGAGAGATAAAGAAGAAGAATACAAAATAAATACACTTAGAACGAGAGCTTATGGAGGTACACTAAGTTGGCTTGAAGCAGATGGAGTTGATGAAGAACAAACTGATGGAATTGTTGCAACTGAAGCAATTGAAGAACTTGAAAAATTTTCTAAATCTGATCAAAACTTCTTTTTAGCTGTTGGTTTTTTTAAGCCTCATACACCATATGTAGCTCCGAAAAAATATTTTGATATGTATGATGTTAATGAAATACTAATTCCAGATATGAATGATGAATTTTTAAGTTCAATACCAAAACCAGCAGCAGTATCCTTAAGACATGAGGGTGATGGTAAGGGAAATCAGTATGGATTGGAAAAAAGTGAAGCACAGGAAATTAAAAGAGCATACTATGCAACTATTACGTTTTTAGATGCACAAATTGGTAGAATTATTAAAAAACTTAAAGAGACAGGATTAGATAAGAATACCATAATTGTTTTTTCAAGTGACCATGGTTATCATTTAGGTGAAAAAGGACACTGGCAAAAACAAACACTATATGAAAAAACAACTCGTGTGCCACTAATTTTTGCTGGACCTGGAATAAAAAAAGGTTCAAGAAGTAATTCTCCTGTCGAGTTAATTGATATGTACCCTACACTTATGGATTTAACTGGAATAAAACCTCCTGACCATGTTGTTGGAAAAAGTTTAGTACCAATTTTTAATGATAGTAATTATAAAGTTAGAAATAGTGCACTGACAAGATGGATTGCTACTAGATTTAATAATGTTGAAGGTTATTCAATTAAAACTGATAGATATAGGCTGGTTAAATGGGGTGAAAATGGTGAGTTTGGATATGAGTTATATGATCATAAATATGATTCAAAAGAAAATAATAACCTAGTAAAAGACTTCAATTATTTTACTCTAATGGATTCGTTAAAGGTTGAAATTGAATTAAGAATAAAAGATGCTAGAAAAAAGCCAAAAGGTCTTGGGAGACAACTCGAGGAAAAACCTTATCAGCGTTATACCTACACGCCAGGTGACTTATATGATGTTAATAGTAAAAGAGTTTATTTAAAACCTGCTGATGAATAGAATCAATCAAACATTTCAAAATAAAAAAGATATTCTGTCTATATATTTTACAGCTGGTTTCCCAAAGTTAGATGATACTCTAAAAATAATCAGAGAACTTGATAATTCTAATGTTGATATGATTGAGATTGGTTTACCTTTTAGTGATCCACTTGCTGACGGACCTACAATTCAAAAAAGTTCTGAAAAAGCACTTAAAAATGGTATGACCACAGATTTACTTTTTAATCAATTAAGAGGCCTTCGTTCAATTACTGATATCCCTATTGTTGTTATGGGCTACTTTAATCCAATTCTACAATATGGCTTTGATAAATTTTGTATAAACTGTAAAAAAAGTGGTATTGATGGTCTAATAATTCCAGATCTTCCTGTTGATATTTATAAAAAAAGCTATAAAAGTAAAGTAGAAAATTATGGTTTAAATATGATGTTCTTAATTACACCTCAAACCTCAAATGATCGTATACATGTAATTGATGAAATATCTAAGGGTTTTATTTACATGGTCAGTAGCTTTGGCGTTACAGGTGCTAGAGATAATTTTGATGAATATCAAATTGAATATTTTGAAAGAATAAAAGAAATGAAATTATCTAATCCTCTTTTAATTGGATTTGGTATAAGTAATGATAAAACATTTAAATCTGCTTGTGAAAATAGTAATGGAGCGATTATAGGATCTGCTTATATACAGCATTTAAAGAACTATGGTGTTTCAAAAACTAATGATTTTATAGAAAAAATAAAGTTTTAATTATCTTGTAAAAACAGGCTTATTTTCATCAATTGTTTCAGATTCATTATAAGCATAATTATCTAAATTAAAACCTAATAAATCATTATAATTTGAAATATTATTATCAACAATATATCTTACCATTAATCCTCTTGCTTTTTTAGCATAAAAAGAAATAATTTTGAGCTTACCATTTTTAAAATCCTTAAATACAGGAGAAATAATTTTACCATTAAATTTTTCGTTATTAAATGCATCAAAATATTCATTGCTAGCAAGATTAATTAAAATTTCTTCTGATGACATTTCATCAATTATGGAGTCAGTAATGTTTTCAGACCAAAATTTATAAAGATTTTCTGATCCATTAACTTGCAATTTTGTTCCCATTTCAAGTCTGTATGGTTGAATAAGATCAAGCGGTTTTAAAACCCCATAATATCCAGAAAGAATT
>QOPZ01000029.1 GCA_003331885.1 Cryomorphaceae bacterium
ATAAATAATTAATTTATATTTGACCCCTAAAATTTTAAGATTATGAATTTCAATCCAATTTTTATCCCAATTTCCTTATCTATATTAGGACTAATCTACATGTTTTTTAAAGCTCAATGGGTAAAGAAACAAGATCCAGGAAATGAAAAAATGGTTTCAATAAGTTCTGCTATAAAGAAAGGTGCTTTAGCTTTTTTAAATGCTGAGTATAGACTTTTATTAATTTTTGTTGTATTTGCGTCTGCTGCCCTATTTGGGATTTCTCTAGTTGTTGAAACAACAAGTTGGTTAATTATTCCTGCATTTATTGTTGGTGCTATATTTTCAGGATTAGCTGGTAACATAGGAATGAGAATTGCTACCGATGCAAATAGTAGAACTACTCAAGCTGCAAGAACAAGTCTTCCAAAAGCACTTGATGTAGCTTTTGGTGGAGGAACTGTTATGGGACTAGGTGTTGCTGGTTTAGCTGTTTTAGGATTGAGTTTGTTTTTTATGTTTTTCATAAATCAATTCATGACTGATGGTGGAGATTTTTATAATAATATGACAATTGTTTTAGAGTCATTAGCTGGTTTTTCGTTAGGTGCCGAATCTATTGCTCTTTTTGCTAGAGTTGGAGGTGGTATATATACAAAAGCTGCTGACGTAGGAGCAGATCTAGTAGGAAAAGTTGAAGCTGGTATTCCAGAAGATGATCCACGTAATCCTGCAACAATTGCAGATAATGTAGGAGATAATGTAGGAGATGTGGCAGGTATGGGTGCGGATTTATTTGGGAGTTATGTTGCAACGGTTCTAGCTTCAATGGTTTTAGGGAACTACATAATTAAAGATATGAGTGATTATACATCACAACAGTTTGATGATCCTTTTGGAGGAATGGGGCCAATTTTATTACCTCTTTTTATAGCTGGTATCGGAATTGTTGCCTCTATTATTGGTACTTTATTTATTAAAATAAAAAACAATGATGCTAAAGAAGCTCAAGTTCAATCTTCTTTGAATTTGGGAAATTTAATATCAATTGTAATAACATTAATATCATGTTGGTTTTTAATTGACTATTTGTTACCGGATACAATTACAGGCATGAAATTTTTTGGTGAAGGAACAAAAGATATACCAAGTCAAAATATTTTTTATTCAACTATTGTTGGTTTAGCTGTTGGGTATTTAATATCAGCTTTTACCGAATATTACACTGCTCTTGGTAAAAAACCGGTAATGAATATTGTTCAAAATTCTTCTACTGGTGCGGCTACAAATATCATTGCTGGTCTCGCAACAGGAATGAAATCTACTTTTTCATCTGTAATTTTATTTGCTCTTGCTATTTGGGGAGCATATGAGCTTGGTGGTTTTTATGGAGTTGCTATATCAGCTTCTGCTATGATGGCTACAACAGCTATGCAGCTAGCAATTGATGCGTTTGGTCCTATATCTGATAACGCTGGTGGAGTTGCAGAAATGAGTGAATTGCCAAAAGAAGTTAGAGAAAGAACAGATATTTTAGATTCAGTTGGAAACACAACTGCAGCTACAGGAAAAGGTTTTGCAATTGCTTCTGCTGCGTTGACTGCATTAGCACTTTTTGCTGCTTATGTTACTTTTACTGGAATTGATGGAATCAATATTTTTAAAGCTGACGTTCTTGCTGCTTTATTTATTGGAGGAATGATTCCTGTTATTTTCTCTGCTCTAGCTATGGAATCTGTTGGAAAAGCAGCCATGAAAATGGTCCAAGAGGTAAGAAGACAGTTTAAAGAAATACCAGGAATTTTAGAAGGAAAGGCTAAACCAGATTATGAAAAGTGTGTTGAAATATCAACCAATGCAGCCCTTAAAGAAATGTTACTACCAGGAATTTTAACTATTGTTAGCCCAGTTATTATTGGATTTTTAATGGGTCCTGAAGCTTTAGGTAGCTATATGGCTGGAGTTGCTGTTTCAGGTGTACTTTGGGCAATTTTTCAAAATAATGCTGGTGGTGCTTGGGATAATGCTAAAAAATCATTTGAGGCTGGAGTTGAAATTAATGGAAAAATTGAAAAAAAGGGTTCTGAAGCCCACAAGGCTGCTGTAACTGGCGACACTGTTGGAGATCCTTTTAAGGATACATCTGGTCCATCAATGAATATTTTGATTAAATTAACTTGTTTAATTGGGCTGGTAATTGCACCAATTCTTGGAAATCATGGTTCTGAAGCTAGTGCATATAATGATTCTACAAGCATAGAAAAAAATGTTATTCTTGAGATTAATAATGAAAACCCTGATTTAAGTTCCTTGACTATCATTACTAAATCTGAGTTAAATGGTGTAGTTAATGAAAATACAGAGAAATGTTATGGATCTAAAGCTGAGCTCCTGTTAAAAGCTGCTCAAATTTCTGGTGAATCTGAAATTGCTGATGCATATGGATCTTTAGATATTAGCGTAAAAACCGAGTAATTTTAGGAAATTTTTGAATCTATTTTATTGATTATTGATTCAAAATCTTCATTATTTTCAACAAAATCAATATTATCTACATCAATTATTAATAAATTACTCTTATCATAGCTTTGAATCCAAGCTTCATACCTTTCATTTAATCTACTTAAGTATTCAATGCTTATAGAATTCTCATAATCACGTCCTCTTTTATGAATTTGATCAACTAGATTTGGAATATTACTCCTTAAATAAATTAATAGATCAGGATCTTTGACAAATGATTTTAGAGTTTTAAAAATTGATTCATAGTTTTTAAAATCTCTGTTTGTCATCAAACCCATTGATAGTAAGTTAGGAGCAAAAATATTTGCATCCTCATAAATGGTTCTATCTTGAATTGTATCTTTTTTATTATTTGAGCATTCAATCATTTGATTGAAACGACTATTTAAAAAATAAATTTGAAGATTAAATGACCATCTTTCCATTCTTTCATAAAAGTCATCTAAATAAGGGTTTTTTAGAACATCTTCATAATGAGGTTCCCATCCATAGTGATTGGACAACATCTCTGTTAAAGTTGTTTTTCCAGCTCCAATATTTCCAGCTATAGCTACGTGCATTTTATTGAAAATTAAATTTAAACATATATTTGAAAAAATTTTAAAAAATTAAATGTTTTTTTAAAAAATATATGTGGCTTAGTTTTTGTTACAATAATATGAACAACAAATCAAATTTTATGAAATATTTTTTCCCTTTATTTATTTTTTTCGCGTCGTTATCTTATTCTCAAGAGTTCCAAGGAAAAGCTGTATATATGTCGAAAGTTGGAGTTGACAAATCATTTTTAGATAATCCAAGGTTTGGTCAGTATAGAGGATACATGGAAAAAATGTTAAAACAAAATACTGAAAAAGATTACGTTTTAAACTTTAATTCTACAGAATCTATTTACAGAGAAATCGAAAAATTAGATATTGAAGATGGTAGAGGTGGTTTTAATTGGATGGCTCAATATATTGGAGAGAATATTGGAAAACTTTA
Organism: Cryomorphaceae bacterium; assembly: GCA_003331885.1. Taxonomy (GTDB): domain Bacteria; phylum Bacteroidota; class Bacteroidia; order Flavobacteriales; family Flavobacteriaceae; genus Eutrophosalina. Next base: position 3,487 of record QOPZ01000029.1, read on the forward strand.
TAAAAATATAAATGATAAAGTTTCTATAAACGAAACTGAGTTTATGGGTAGATTTTTTCTACTTACAGATCCTCTTGAAGAACAAAAATGGAAAATGACAGGGGAATCTAAAAAGATTGGAAAGTATACATGTTACAAAGCAACATATGAAAAAGAAGTTGAAGAAGCTACTTTTAGTTTTGGAAATTTCAATCAAGCTCAAAATACCCCAAAGAAGAAAAAGATGAAAAAAGTAAATGTTGTTGCTTGGTTTACACCTGAAATACCAATCGCTACTGGCCCATCACGTTATGGGGGTTTGCCAGGATTAATTTTAGAAGTAAGTGATGATCAAACAACCCTTTTGTGTACCAAAATCGTGATGAATCCAACAGATAAGGTAAAAATTAAAAAACCAAAAAAAGGTAAAATAATTGCCACGTCAGATTTTCTTGTCCTTCAAGATGAAAAAAGAATTGAAGCTAGAGAAATGTGGCAAAAAAGAAGAGCATCTGGATCAACAGCAAGATTAAACAGATAATATGAAAAAAATACTCTTATTCTTACTAATCCCAATTTATTCTTTATCACAGTCAAGTTTAAGTGGTACAATTAAAGACAGCTCTGGTTATCCAATAATGGGAGCAAATGTTATTGCTGTTAATAATGAGACTAATGTTCTTGACGGATTTGGAATTTCCAATGATAATGGATATTACAGTATTAATTTAAAAAATGGAACAGAATTTAATATAAAAATAACCTTTATTGGATTCAAAGCCATTGAGTTTAATACAACTCTTGGCGATGATACAGTTAGAGATTTTGTTTTAGAAGAACAGTCTGAAGCCCTTGATGCTGTTGAAATAGTTTATGAAATGCCTGTTGAAATTAGAGGTGATACGATTGTTTACAGTGCGGATGCATTTAATACTGGTACAGAAAAAAAATTAGCTGATGTACTTGCAAATCTTCCTGGAGTTGAAGTAAATGAAGATGGAAGAATTGAAGTAGAGGGCCAAGAAGTAAGAAAAATTCAAATTGAGGGAAGAGACTTTTTTGATGGAGATACAAAACTCGCATCTGAAAACCTTCCTGCAAAAGCTGTAGGAAAGATTGAAGTTTTAAGAAATTTCACTGAAGTTGGTCAATTGAGCGGGGTTCAAAATAATGAGGATAATTTTGCAATTAATATTAGATTAAAAGAAGGTAGAGATAAGTTTTGGTTTGGTGAAATACTTGCAGGGACTGGCCCTGATGAAATTCACTTAGTAGCTCCAAAGATTTTTTATTACGCACCAAAATTTAATTTTAGCGTTCTTGCTAATTCTAATGATATTGGTCAGCCTCCACTTTCAAGAAGAGATTTTTACAGATTTTCAGGTGGATTTAACAATTTAAATTCTAGAACAGGTACATCTATTAATATTGGATCAGATTTAGCAGGTATCGGAAGTCTTAATAACAATAGAGCAAAATCTATTGATTCAAGATTAACAGCAACTAACTTCTCTGTTAATAATGATAAAGGATTAGAGATATCTGGATTTACAGTTCACTCGTCAACAACTAATGAACTTGAGGAACAAATAGATAGAACGTATAATGTGACAAATGCTGTAGAGAATACAAGTGAATTTTCCCTTCAGGAAAATGAGTTAGAATTATACAAATTTAGCCTGGAATATGAGCCCAGTGAAACTTTCCAAATGGAATATAATATTCTATATAATAGCTCAGATCAATATGAAAATAATAATTTAACCTCAATGTATGGAAGGTCTGATAATAGAATGGAAGAGAAGCTTGACATTACTAGGTCTCAAAAACCAAATTCTTTAAACCAAGAATTTAAAATGTACTTAACTCTTTCTGAAAATCATATTATCTCATTTGAAGCACAACATTTAGATCAAGAAGAAAATCCTTTTTCTAGAGCAATCAGAGATAGAAATCCATTTACGAGATTAATTCCATTTAATGAATCTCAAGATAATTATAACGTGTCTCAAGAAAGACTTGTTAATACAAATAAACTTGAAGCTAAGCTAGATTATTTTTATATTTTGAATAATACTTCAAATTTAAACTTAAGCCTTGGTGTAACTGATGTTAAACAGGATTTTGATTCAAGTTTCTTTCAAATTTTAGATAATGGATCACAGTTAGACTTTAACGATGTCATTTATAATAATGATGTAAATTTTGATTTTAGCGACGCATATATAGCTTTAACTTATAAACTTAGAACTGGTATTTTTACTTTTGACCCTGGTCTTACGGTTCATTTTTACAATACTAAAAATACTCAGTTAGGTAATACTTTTGAAAGAAATATAAGTGATATTAGACCAAATTTAAGAGTGAATTTGCAGTTTAAAAAGAGTGAAAGCTTAAGATTTACTTTTAGAAAAAATACGCAATTTACGGATGTGAATAATTTAGCTCAAGGATATGTATTCAATAATTATAACAATATTTTCCAAGGAAATAGAGAGTTAGAAGCAGCTGTTGTAAATGCATATAACCTAAATTATAGAAGTATAAATCAATTTACTTTCACAAATATTTTTGCTAATGCTAGCTACTCAAAAAGATCTAATTCTATTCAATCAAGAGCAAATGTAAATGGAATTAATGCAATTAGAACATCAACAAACTCTGTATTCCCAAGAGAAACATATTCATTAAGCGGTAGAATTGATAAAAGATTCAAAAACATGAAGTTAAACTTTAGTACTAGATACAACTTCAGTGAATTTACTAATGTAATTAATGATCAAATAAATAAATCTGAAAGCTTAACTCAAAATTATAGTGCCAGTATTGAAACAAATTTTAGAGATAAACCTAATTTCGAATTAGGATTTAGATATAATGTTAATGATTATAATAATGGAGGTTCGGAAAGTCAATTTATTACTGAAGCTCCATTTATAAGAGTTGATGCTTATTTTGGTAAAGGTTTTGTTTTTACTAGTGAATATAGTTCGAACCACTATAAAAATCAGACACAAACATTAAATAAATTTAGATTTTTAGATGCAGATCTAACCTATAATAAGGAAGGTTCAAAATGGGAGTTTGGAGTCGGAGTAACCAACCTTTTGAATGACCAGTCAATTAATAGAGATTCCTTCAATCAGTTCTTTACACAAACTAGAATGTATGTAATTCAACCAAGATATATATTATTTAAATTAAAGTATGATATATCATTATTTGGTGGAAAAGATGATAAAGAGGATAATCAAAAGAAAGCTGCTCCTACACCAAGACCTAGAGGAAACAGAGGAGGAGGGAGATTAAACTAGTTTTTTTTTGGCAATTATTTTGCAATAATAAAATACTATATTAATTTTAAGCTGATGTTTAACAAAAATTATTACAGTCAATTCTATTTTTTCTTTTACTATATCAGTAAATGCAGGGTTTTTTGTTAATAATTGAAAAAAATTAATTTAAAAGTCCTGTTTTTCAGGACTTTTTTTTTTATGAAAATTGCTATACAAGGAATAAAAGGATCTTATCATCATCAAGTCGCCACTGAGTTTTTTGATGATAAAATTCAATTAGATGAATGTTTATCTTTTGATAAACTAATTGATTCATTAAACAATGATGTAAGTGAATTTGGTGTTATGGCAATTGAAAACTCAATAGCTGGTTCAATTATACCAAATTATTCATTAATTGATAAAAATAATCTCTACATCATTGGGGAATATTACATCAATATAAACCATAATTTAATGGTTTATCCTGGAGTTGATCTTAATCAAATTAAAATAGTTTCCTCACATCCAATGGCTTTGTTGCAGTGTAAGGATTATCTTAAAAAAATCGACAAAACTATAGTTGAAGATAAAGATACAGCCGAAGTTGCAAAAAGAATTATTGAAAATAAATTATTTGATACTGCAGCAATTGCTAGCGTTGAGGCCTCTAAATTATATGGACTTGATATAATTGAAAGAAACATTCAAACTATTAAGGATAATGAAACTAGATTTGTTGTAGTTTCAAAGCTCCCTGATAAAAAAGTTATTTCCAATGCAAATAAAGCTTCATTAAAATTTATATTAAGTCATAAAAACGGAAGCTTAGCTAATATTCTTAATATTTTATCAAATTATGACATGAATTTAACTAAGATACAGTCAATACCTATTATTGAAACACCATGGAAATACTCTTTTTTTATTGATACAACCTTTACAGATATAAAAAAATATAAAAAAGCAATTGAAAATGTATCTTCGCAGTCTGAATATGTTAAAGAGTTTGGTGTATATGATAATTTTAAATCACAATGAAAACAGCAAAGAGATTAGAACATATAGAGGAATACTATTTTTCAAAAAAACTTAAAGAGGTAAATTCTTTAATTTTAGATGGTAAACCTATCATTAATCTTGGAATAGGAAGCCCTGATTTAATGCCGCCTAAATCTGTTATTGATCAATTGATTAATTCATCTACTATTGCTACAGCACACAAATATCAAAGTTATAGGGGGATTGATCCTTTGAGAAAAGCTATTAAAGATTTTTATTTAAATAATTATGGAGTTAAGGTTGATTCCAATGAAGAAATTTTACCACTGATTGGATCAAAAGAAGGCATTATGCATATATCACTTGCATTCTTAGATTTAGGAGATGAAGTTCTTATTCCTAACCCAGGCTATCCGACATATTCATCTGTAACTAAAATTGTTGGAGCTAAGCCTATTTATTATGATTTAAAAGAAGAAAATTCTTGGCTTCCTGATATTGAAAAATTAAATAAACTTGATTTATCAAAAGTAAAAATCATGTGGGTTAATTATCCAAATATGCCAACTGGAGCAAATTGTGATGATAGTTTTTTCAGAGAATTAATTTCTTTTAGTAAAGCAAAAGATATACTAATAGTTAATGATAATCCATATAGTTTTATTCTTAATGATAAACCACTTAGTATACTAAAAGGTGATAAGAAATTTGAAAATTGTCTAGAATTGAATTCTTTAAGTAAATCTCATAATATGGCTGGATGGAGATTAGGTATGGTGATTGGATCTAAGAAAAATATTGATAGTATATTAAAGGTAAAATCGAATATGGATTCAGGGATGTTTTATCCAGTTCAAAAAGGCGCTATTGAAGCATTATCCCTTGAAAAGAAATGGTATAATGACCTAAATTTAATTTATTCAAAAAGAAAAAAAATTGTAATTGAAATTTGCAGAAAACTTAAATTAAATTTTAATGAAAACAATTCAGGAATGTTTATATGGGGAAAATTAAATGATTCTTTGAAAAGTTCAGAAAAATTTGTTGATGAGTTACTTTATGATAAAAATATATTTATCACACCAGGATCAATATTTGGTTCTAATGGAGAAGGTTATGTTAGACTTTCTTTGTGTGTTGATGAAAAAAAATTAAATGAAGCTTTAAAAAGATTTTAAATGAAAGTTGGTATAATTGGATTAGGTTTAATGGGTGCTTCTTTTTCAAAAGATATTAGAGCTATATATAAAGATTCTATTATTTATGGTCTTGATAAATCAAATGAAAATCTTCAAGTATCATTTGATTTAAAACATATTGATTTTAAACTAGATAAAGATAATATGTCAAAAATGGATTTAATTTTAATTTCTATTCCAGTTGATGACACTGTTCAAATATTGCCAGATATTTTAAATAAAATTGGAAAAAAGACATTGATAATGGATGTCGGTTCAACTAAAAATAGTATTTGTGAATGTGTTTCTAAGCATAGTAATAGAAATCAGTTTTTAGCTATGCATCCAATTTCTGGTACTGAAAATAGTGGCCCTCTTTCCTCAAAAAAAGGACTTTATTATGGTATTACAAATATTTTGTGTGAAGTCGAAAAAACAGACCAATATTTTTTAGATAAAGCAATGAAAATTTTCAATGACTTTAAAATGAAAATTATATATATGGATCCTTCATCTCATGATGAGCATATTTCTTATGTTTCGCATCTATCTCATATAACATCTTTTATTTTAGCTAAAACAGTAATTGAAAAAGAGAAAAACGAAAAGAATATTTTTGATTTAGCAGGTAGTGGGTTTGAGTCAACTGTTAGATTAGCCAAAAGTTCACCTCAAATGTGGACTCCAATTTTTTTGCAAAATAAAATTAATATAATTGAAGCTCTAAACAACTATATTAAAAACTTAAATGAATTAAAATTTAAAATTGAGTCAAATCAAAAAGATTCTATAATTAAAGATTTGAATAGTATTAATAGAATTAAGAAAATTTTAGGAGGAATAAATAATAAAAATGGAAAATAATAAGAAACTTAGAACATGGCTTGATGATTTTAATTTAGATCATCCCTTAGTTATTGCTGGTCCATGTAGCGCAGAAACTGAAAAACAAGTTTTATCAATTGCTCATGAGCTTAAAGATTCAGATGTCTCTATTTACAGAGCTGGAATTTGGAAGCCTAGAACTCGACCAGGAATGTTTGAGGGAGTTGGGGCTATTGGGCTTAAATGGTTACAAAAAGTTAAAGAAGAAACAGGACTTCTAACAACTACAGAGGTTGCAAATGCAAACCATGTAAAATTAGCTATTGATTACGATGTTGATGTTTTATGGATTGGAGCTAGATCAACTGTAAGTCCCTTCATTGTTCAAGAAATTGCAGATGCTTTAAAAGACACAGATAAGATAGTTTTATTGAAAAATCCAGTAAATCCTGATTTATCTTTATGGTATGGTGCTATTGAAAGATTGTATTCTGCCAATATAAAGAAATTAGGGGTTATTCATAGAGGATTCTCAAGTAATAGCAGATCAAAATATAGAAATAATCCTGAATGGCAAATAGCTATAGAATTACAAAATAAATTCCCTGATCTTCCACTAATCTGTGATCCCTCTCACATATGTGGAAGAAGAGATATAATTCATGATGTTTCTCAAAAAGCATTGGATTTAAATTTTGATGGTCTTATGATTGAATCACATATTGACCCTGATAATGCTTGGAGTGATGCTGCTCAACAAATTACTCCTTCAAACTTGATTAAGTTGATGAAAGAGTTAAAAATTAGAAATGTAAGTGTAAATCAAGAAGATTATTTGAATAATTTGGAAAGATTAAGAACCAAAATTGATGCAGCAGATAATGAGATATTGGATATCTTAGGAAATAGAATGAAATTTTCTGACGAAATTGGAAAGCTAAAAAAGAAAGAAAATGTTGCCATTCTTCAATCTAAGAGATGGAATGAAATTTTAGGTAAAATGATATTAGAGGGTAAAGATAGGGGCCTCAGTGAAGAATTTGTTTTAAAAATCTTTAAGGCTATTCATCAAGAATCAATAAATCATCAAGAAAAAATTTTAAATAGTTGATGTTAGGAACCGTCTATAAATCTACTGGAAGCTGGTATAAAGTTAAATTGGATAACGGTAAATTTATTGACTGTAAGTTACAAGCAAAATTTCGAGACCATAACTTAAAATCTACAAATCCCATTTGCGTAGGGGACATTGTTAAAGTAAAAATAAATATTGATCAAATTTCTTTTATTGAATCTATAACTGACAGACAAAATTACTTAATACGAAAGTCTGTCAAGCTATCTAAACAATTTCATATAATTGCTTCCAATATTGATATTTGTTTTTTAATAATTACAGTAAAAAATCCTGAAACATCTACAATGTTTATCGATAGATTTTTAGCATCTACTTTTTCATATAATATAAAAACAGTTCTTCTTTTTAATAAGATTGATGATATTAAGGATGATTATATAAACAAGATGGATGAACTAATTTCAATTTATACTAATGCTGGATATGATTGCATAAAGATATCTGGGAAAAAAAGTATAAATATTGATAAATTAAGATCTATAATGTTGAACAAATCATGTGTTTTTTCAGGTCATAGTGGGGTTGGGAAATCTACTCTTATAAATAGATTAGATTCAAAAATTAATATTAAAACTTTACCAATTTCTAAATCTAATTTATCAGGCCAGCATACTACCACATTTTCAGAAATGTATGATCTTGAATTTGGATCAAGAATAATTGACACCCCTGGCATCAAAGGATTTGGATTATATGACACAGACAAATATGAATTAAAAGACTTTTTTAAAGAATTTACTTTATTGGAGGCATGTAAATTTAATAATTGTTTGCATCAAGATGAGCCAGGATGTATGGTTAAAAGTAAACTTGAAATGGGAGAGATTTCATATTCTAGATATAACAACTATATTCAACTTTTGACAGATATAGAAAATAATTACAGAATTTAATATGAAAGTTGTCGTCCAAAGAGTAAACTATTCTAAATTAACTATTGATAATAAAATTTATAGCGAAATTAATAATGGTTTATTGGTTTTAGTTGGAGTTACTCACAATGATGATTTAGATGATATAAGTTGGTTATCAAAAAAAATAATAAATCTTAGGATTTTTAATGATGAAAATAATATCATGAATAAATCATTACTGGATATTTCTGGTGAATTGATGATAGTAAGTCAATTTACTTTACATGCTCAAACAAAGAAAGGTAATAGACCTTCTTATATTAATGCCGCTAAAGGTGTTTTTGCTGAAAAAATATATAACTCATTTATTTTAGAATTTGAAATCAAGTATGGTTTTAAGCCAAAAACAGGTAAATTTGGTCATGATATGAAAATTGAGTTTGAAAATGATGGACCCGTTACTATTATTATGGATTCAAAAAACAAATAATTAATATGGAGTTAAATGTTTTACAAAAAAAAGTTGATGATTGGATTAAAAAATACGGTGTAAGATATTTTGATGAATTAACCAATATGGCCCAACTGACTGAGGAAGTTGGTGAGGTTGCACGAATTATTTCTAGGGTTTATGGCGAACAATCGATAAAAAAAGATGAAAAAATAAATGATTTAGGAGAAGAGTTAGCAGATGTTTTATTTGTACTGATATGTTTAGCTAATCAAACCGGAATTGATTTAGAAAAATCTTTTGAAGAAAAATTAGAAAAAAAATCAAAAAGAGATAAAACAAGACACCTCTCAAATAAAAAGCTAAAATGAGAGAGGTTAAAGTTGATGGGTCAATCGTAAAATCCTCAAATAAAATTAAAATATCAGGCTCAAAAAGTGAATCTAATAGGATATTAATTCTA